>JBBQPY010000123.1:0-15966 GCA_038216735.1 Chthonomonadales bacterium | reverse complement strand
AATCCCGCCTCCGCCAGTTCGCGAACGAGCACCGCCGTCTGTTCGGGGGACAGGCCGACGCTGGGTTTGACGATCGTGCCGATCAACGGGCGGCCATAAACCCCGCTCAAGCGGCGCGTTCCCTCAACGCTGAACTGCGGTCCGGGATAAGCGTCGGCGAAGGCAACGGGCAGCTCAAGATCGAGCAGACGCAGTCCGGAGTGATCATTCAGTTCGTAGAGGTTTCCGCAGACGGTCGCATTCAGAGTCGGAAGGTTCGCGCCGACGTTCTCGAAGGGAAACGAAATCACGATCCGGGCACGCTGATAACGGACTGAGCCGGCGCTGCCTGCAGGGGGACGGCAGCCCGGGAGGCTGGGCTCCGCTACCGTCTCCAAAAGTTCGATGTGCTCGATCTTTGCGCCGAAGCGCGCCTTCAGTTCCGGCGTTTCGCCGGGCACCGAGACGAAGGTGCCAGACGACTGTTCGCCCGCAATCACTTCGGCGGCGCGCTCGACCGGATAGGGCGTCTCGATAAAGTAGGTGGCAAGTATACGATCGGAAGTCATAGCGTTTGCCTCACAATATACGGTCGATTCTGTTCGGCGGAATCATAAGACCCGAAGACGAGTTCCAGCGTCTTGAGATTGTCCTCGCCGCTGGTTTCCGGTACGGTCGCCGTACGGAGGCAGTCGATCCAATGGCTTTGTATTTTTACGACCGCGTCCTGCGTCGCCTGACCGGGCGGAGCGCTCCAGGGATAAAGCTGCGGTGCAACGTCGCGATGCGCCACTCCCGCATCTGTCACCGTCGTGAGCAGATAGTGTGGGTCGAGTGTCGCGGAGCCGCGGGCTCCCTCCAGATGAACCAGGGTTTGCGGAAAAATATCCTCGGTGCATTGCGCGGCGTAGCTCATATCGACGAGGCATGTCGCGCCGCTCTGCATTTTCAGCAGGATTGTGGCGACATCCTCGCCCCGGATGCCGGGATTGACGCGCTGTGTGTGGCAGGTAAGCTGTGCCGCTTCCCCGAAGAAGAACCGCGCCAGGTCCAGCAGGTGTACGCCCAGATCGGCGATGATGAAGCGCGGATCGGTCGCGAGATAGGGCTGGTCGGCGTAAACATCGTAGGAAGAGCGAAAACTGATCCGTCCGAAAAACAGGGAACCGATAGTCGATGCCGCTTCGCGGAGCGCACGCATCGGCTTCTGCCATCGGAAGTTCTCGTGTACCATCAGCTGCACGCCTGCTTCTCGACAGGAGCGCGTCAGCGCTTCGGCATCCTCCATACCGGGAGCAAGCGGCTTCTGACAGATTACAGGCACGCGATGTGCGGCTGCTCGCTCGACCAGAAAGCGATGCGACGCCGGCTGCGTCACGATGTCTACAAAATCGAGCGTTTCGCTGCCCAGCATCTGTTCGACGTCGGAGTAGGCATTTGCCGCGCCGAATTCATGTGCGAAGGCATTCGCACGTCCCCGATCTGTGTCGCAGACGGCGACAATCTCCGCGCCTGGTATCTCTTTCCACCCGTGTATATGGTTGCGGGCAAAGAATCCGCAGCCAATCAGCCCGCCCCGCAAAGTCTTCATGCTCCGCTCCTTTACTCCGTCCAATCCAGGCGTACATAGGCGCAGGGGGGCAGTTCCAGGACGGCCACGCCATCGCTGATTTCAAGAGCGCGACCGAACTCCGGCGCGAGTACGCTTTCGGGAAACTTCTGATAGCGTTCCGCGCTGTCCGCGTCGAACTGCCACAAAATCGGGCGTGCACTGAGCACGGGAAGCAGCATCCGTACCGTTTGCGGTTCGGGCATCAGGTTGGCGCACAGGATGGTGGAGCGCTCTCCAGTGCGCAGCGCCATTACAGCTACCCTTCCGGACGCGCTCGCTTCCATAGGGAGCATTACGCCCCCCACGAACGTCCCGACATCCGCAAAAGCATGATAGAGCGGAAACACAGCGCCTGGAATTGAGGGGAAACGCTCTGGCAGCAGGGAGCCTGCTTCCGTCTCCATCACGCCGCGCCATCCCGTAGTCTCATAATAAGTGACGCTATGTGCCTGGCTCCCGCAGAGCGCCTTCAGGCTGCCGAGCGTCCATCCCAGTCCAGTCAGTGTGCACTGTCGCGCATCTACGGAGGGAGGCAATTGTCCGAGGGCTGGAGCGGGTTGACTGCCAGTCGCGTCGGGATTGAATCGGGGCTTGAGCGTGACGGGAGAGACAACCAGCGGCAATCCCTGACAGAATTGTCGCGCGCTGCGTACTGTTGCCGGCTGTGCCTCCAGGTTCTCCATCAACGTTGCCGTATCGAAGGCATGAACCAGTGGAGTCATCGAGTAGCTGACGCAATCGAAGCCATCTACAGAAGGCGGACGGCGATTCAGTTCCGCAAAGTAGGCATTTGTGCCGCACCCAATCTGCGCTGTCGGCGTTGCGGATCGCAGCAGCTCCGTCGCTCTAAGAACGGACTGTTTCGCCTCGGTCTGACTTTTCTGGTGCTGAGTTTTCTCAATCTCATCGAGCGGAAAGACGAGCCAGCGAACGACAGAGGGCTTGAGGCGTTTCAGTGCCGCCGTTAGTTCAGCCATACCCGATTCCATCTGCTCCACTTTTGTCCACTCCGGAAGGAAGAGCGCGATCTCCAGCCGTATGTCAAGAGTTTGCGCCTGTTCGGTCGCCCGCTGCAGGCTCGCTTTCCAGTCAGTCGAAGAGAGCTTCAGATCGAGTCGCAGGTGCGAGAGCGAAAGCGATTTCAGGCGTTCGATTTCCAAAGCGGAGAGTGGATCCCCGTGGCTGGCAATGCCCAGACCGATCTGCGGCAGAGGTATGGGCATGGCTTCGGTGAACCGGAGAGTTACCGGTCCCCCCTCTGTCTCCGAAGCGTTCCTCGCTCCTGACATCAGGTTCGCAGCTTGATCATTCGCAGGCAGGAGAGGCGATAAGGGAGCCGAATCTTCAGATTGAAGCGTGAGCGTCAGCGCCTGCGCGATCTGTGTTCCTGCCTGCACTTCGACGGGATAAGGAAGCGCAAGAGGAGTAGAGTAGGTCTTGAAGGAGGCGTCGGTCCAGTTGCGCTGGTCTTCCATTTCGAAAGTGTCGCCTTCGAACTGCACTTCTGCCCAGATTCCAGGTAACACCTGATGCGCGATAGACTGCATCGCAAAAAAGGGCTGGTGCGCCGAGATGAAATCAGGAAAGACAGACGGAGACAGGGTGTCGCCGGAAAGGACACGGCAGGGCTTTCCGGCGCACTCCCGAATCGGGTGTAGGACACAAAAGCCGATGCGGTTGCGGCGGAAGGTCGATCGAGCCTCCCCTTCCATAGTGAAACGGATCGTTCCGTTTGCCCTGCCAGCGATCGTGCCTCGCCAGGCGAAATCGATCTCGCTTTCCTGACATCGTGCCGTAAAAGTCAGCGTAAAACCGTCCTCGTCGACTTCGACTTTTAGCGCCTCTATTTGGGGCGCGATGGTTCCCCAATTGTAATCTCTCACAGCAACATAGATATTCCGAACGACTTCGACCCCCCCGATACGAATATTTCGCAGGGCAGCTGCAACTGGATCGAAGTAGAGCGCCAGCGGTCCGCAAGACAGCGGGAGCCATTGGGTCCTGGAATCAGCGTTCACAATTATTGCGCGTCTGTCCGTCTGCAATCGAATTCTCCTCGGAACCGAATTTGGTCTGCCAGTTTCCTGAACAATGCATACCGTAACAGGTTTTAATCGATTAAAATAATCATAACACAGAGATGCACGAATTGCAAGCGAAACGTGCTTATCTCAGCAATAGTTTTGACACTATTTTCTATGCCAACGAGAACATCGGAAACAAAATTATGCTATTGAACCTGTTCCTGGTATGTATAATCGATTAAAATAAGGGTGTCAGGGAAGCGATCATCGAGTTTGGAGGCTCCGAACGTTTCGGGCTGTGAAATGATTCAGGAAGTGGTGTTCGGAGACGATCGTTCCGCCTGTCTACGCAGGTAGGCAAAGGCATCGACGGTGTCGTTGGTGGTTATCTGTACGTCGCTGGAAATGCGCTCATATTCGCTAAGATGGATGCGCAGCCATTTGTGCATCATTCGCTTCATCAGTCGCCCCACACGGTCGGGGTCACCGGTTCGCAGGGCGCTCACGATCAATTCATGCTGGCGAGTGACGCGCTCATAGTCCAAAGAAGTGCTCGCTGCGCGCCGTATCTGGTCATAGGCAAATAGAGGCAGACAGATCGTTTCCAGTGTTCTCTCCAGAAAACGGTTGCGCTGAGAAGCCCAGATACATCGATGGAATTGAACGTCGGCGCGGGAGTAGGCGAGGAAATCATTGTTCTTTGCAGCGGCACGCATCGCATCGATGTGCCCCTGAAGTGTGGTGTGAATGGCGTGATTGTAGACACGCGCCATCGATGCGCAAGCCAGCGCCTCCATCTCGCTGCGCACCTGATAAATTTCGACAAGATCATCGGCGTCGAGTTCGATCACGTACGAGCCCTGACCAGGTTTTTTTGCGATCAGGCCGAGACCTTCGAGTTCCTGCAGAGCCTCGCGAACGATTGCCTGCGAGACGCCAAGTTCACGCCCCAACCGTATCTCCGGCAGACGTGTGCCAGGTTTCAGATGTCCGTAAAGTATGGCTTCCTGCAGCAGCGAGGTCACTTCTGCCCGCTTACTGAGCGTTTTACCGACCGTTGTACGCACTATCGAACCCCTCTGCAGCGACTGGCGACGCGACTGTTTCCATCGCTGCTTCTGGTTCGAGCGGCAGCGATGGGAAAGTGTACCTCAATCCGTTGCGGTCGTATCGGTTCGATTATCGCTTATAGACGACGCTGCCGGGACGTGGATAGTTACGCGCAGCGTCGTCGAGCACAAGCACCCAGTCGAGACCGCTTCCGGGCGGAGTGAAGGTATGTAGGCCGCCGCGCGCGAAGGTTTCGAACAGCGTAGAGGTGCCGTTGCGCGGATCGAACCAGTATGCCGCCAGCGTCGTGCCCGAGAGTTTATCCGTATCGATTTCTACCGGCTTGCTCAACGCAATATAGACGAGCGCGTAGCTGCCATCGGTATCCCGCGTCGCTTGAATATGGCGCGTACTCTCGCCGATTTCCGAGACGATCAGGGACTGGTCGGGAATGCGGGTCAGGAAAGGGCGCGACAGCAGCAGATCTTTTGCGTGCCGCTGCTGTTTTGCGCCGGGGAAATGCAGCGCGTCCTGCCAGCGGGTACGCGGGACGTTGATCGGATTGCGGCCCGGTTCCCAGAACTGCCACATCGGGTGGCAGCCGTAGGTATGTCCGAATCCGCCAGCGAACAGCGCCCAGTAGAGCGATTTGCGGACATCATAGTGGTCGAGGTAGCCGTTGGCGATATCGAACCCAGCGGGATGGTCTTCGTAGCCCGGTTCGGCATCCATACATGGTTTTGTTGGCGTGAGCACGTAGTCGCAACCAACGCAATTGTAGTTATCTTTGTTGCGCGAGTGCCCGCTCTGGTACATGTGGAAATCGAGCCACGGTTCGTCCGGGAAATAGAGCGAGGAGCCATGCCCGCCCGGCGGATGCAGCGTACGTAGATGCGCGCCGCCATCCCCTTCATGCAGCCCGGCAGCCATCTCGCGTAAAATAGTTTTGTGCGCG
Organism: Chthonomonadales bacterium; assembly: GCA_038216735.1. GTDB lineage: Bacteria > Armatimonadota > Chthonomonadetes > Chthonomonadales > Chthonomonadaceae > JBBQPY01. The sequence goes on along the minus strand of JBBQPY010000123.1, from coordinate 10,346 downwards.
TCGGTTTCGACGGGGCGATCTCCGCCCAGCACCCAGATAATCGGCTTTTCGGCGTAGCGTCTGCCCAGAAACAGCCCGAAAGTGCGGGCGTTATCGGACGTGAAAATCTCGGGTCCCGCGCCCCAGCCCTTATTCCATTTGTCTCCCCACGTCGGCAGCATCGCGATCGTCAGCCCCAACTGCTCCGCCTTACCGACGATATAATCGACGTGTTCGAAGTAGGCTTCGACGGGCTGTGTCGGATCGTTGTCCACGAGCGGCAGGTGTCCATACGCATTGGGTTCATGGTATTCATGCTCCGCGAGCACGACTGCCTGAATGACTGTGAATCCTTGTCGGGCGCGCTCTTCCAGGAAATAGTCCGCTTCAGCACGATTGAGGCGGTGAAACAGCTCCCACGCCGTATCGCCGAGATAGAAGAACGGGCTGCCGTCTGCATAGACGAGGAAACGTCGGTTGTCGCTGATTTTCAGGGTATGCAAATATTTTTTCTCCTTGCTGTTCGATGTCGTTCAATACCGATCAGTTATGGCTGCTGTACATAGTTTCTGGTGAGGAGGCGCCTCCGGGAAGTACAGGGCGGAACAGGCAGCAGAGCGGGAATTCCTGAGTCTGGTGTGAAATGTCGTCTACAAATCGTTGCAGGCTTGCTTACACGTCTGTTTTCTGCCGTCTTTCTAACGTCATTCTTTCAGTGCAACTATTCACCCTCGCTCTCAGATCCCTCTCATGAAGCTTCGGGAAGACGGGAGTAGATACAACTGCCTTCTGCGAGTGAGAGAAATAGGGCGGGATGAATAGTTACCATTCCGTTTTACTATTTTGCAGTGTTTTGAATTTGCGGATTCACTCCCGATGGTATCACTGTGCGCGAACCTGCGCGACAGAGTGTGAAGCTCTACCTGGCGCCTTTTGCCCGGCGTCGGGAAGCCAGCGATAGAGTAGATTTTTGGCACGAAAATCCTCTTCGACCAAAATCAGATACTCACCGTTTTTGCGCTTGAGCGCCTGAACCGCATACGGCATATCCAGCCAGCCCTGCTGATTGCCGACCTTGCCTGTAGGGGACAGCGCGCCGACATAGTGGCCGTCAGCGGCACGCATGATGTGAATGAGCTGCTTGCCGCCCGTCGACTTCACCATTCCCAGAAAAAGATAATCGCCAGCGATGTCGAGCGACTGTGCCGTGAGCGGGCCTTCCTTAACATCGGTGTTCCCGTCGCGCGGGAGTTCGGAATTCGTCCATTGGAGCTGTTTCTTGCCTGCCAGCCAGCCGTCGTAACGGCGCGCGGTCGCGCCAATGACGCCCCAGGTCTCGACACGCTGCCCGGTGAGGTAGCCGATGATATAGAGCGTATCTGCAGCCGGATCGTATTTGATGCGCCTGACTAAATCCCAGCCTTCGGGCCACTGCCACGACTGCGGTTTGTTCCAGTCGTAGTTGGGCTTGCCGTCGGGTCTCCAGCCGCGAAAGGCATAGCGTCGGATCGTTTTCCCGGGGGCGTCGCCATGCCAGATGTCGCCATTGGGAGCAACATCCCATGCCCACTGATCGCTCGTCCCGACTTTATCGACCTGTACGGCGATATCGCCTTTGTCGAAAGTGTAGAGACGATAACCGCCCGCGTACTGCCCGATGCAATAGAGCAGCCGCCGTCCATTCAATTGACGCACGATCGTTGTACAGCCGAAGCGTGCGCGGTCGTCATTAGGCGCGAGAACAGGATCCAGGGTAAAGGAGCGCAGTTTTGCCTCGTGGCCCGGTTCCGACTGCTTCAAATCGAGATCAAACCGCGCCGTACGACTGTAGACTGTCGCACCGTCCGACATCGGGTCGAAGCCAAGGGTGTCGACGAAAGCAGTCGCATACAGTTCCAAGCGCATCGTGCCTTTAGGCGCAAATGAGCGAAGCACAAAATTTCCGTTCGGACCATTGCCGTAGCTCATCCCGACATAAAGGTTTCCCTGCACGTCCGTACCCGCGCCGCGCAGCGCGAAGAGTTTCTGCGGCTCGACCTGACCAGGGGTGCCTGCCAGCAGACCGCCCGGTTTGCCAAAGGCGGCGACTTGACGCGGTGGAGAAGAGGAGACGTCGAAGGACAGAACCTGCTGTCGAGGCCCGTTATCGCAGATGAGCAGGCGTCCCCGGTTATCGAGCGAGATCGCGCTCGGATTTTGCAGTCCGGAAACTGTGCCACTCAAGACCGCTCCTGCGGCAGACAGATGTCGGACTCTGCCTCCTGCCAGAACCCAGACGCTGCCATCGGGGACAAGGACGACATCATGAGCATCTTTCATCGCGAAACTTCCGGTCACTGTCAGATCGCTGGCGCGACGTGTTTCGATAGCGTCTTTATAGACGACGACGATCTTTTCGCGATCAGCGGTCATCCCGATCGCTTCGTCCCTCATCGCAACCGAATCCTGATACTGTCCCGAGTTCAGGTCGCCGGGCTTCCATCGAAAGCGCAGTAGTTTTTTGCCGCCATTTGCGATATAGATGGCGTCCCCATAGACCGCGAGGGCGTTGTTGCCGGTTCCCCAGCCCCAGGCGGTTTCCGCGACGTCTTTGCCGCCCTGCAGAAGGATCCGATTGACCTTCCCGTCCTTATACAGTCCCACGCAGCGACCCGCTTCATCCCAGCCCACGCCCGCAAAAACTGTCCCATCGGGGGCGACTTTGATCTCATCCGCGCCATCCTGCACCCACTCGCCAAATCCGTTATCGCCGCCTCCTCCGCCAAAGCTGTTGCCGATCCAGCTCGTCGTATAACTGCCGGGCGGCTTGCTTCCAGGGGTTGTCGTCTGTGCGTACGCCGTACCTGTGGCAAGTGCGCACACGATGCCCAACCCTGCAAGCAGATGGTTCATGCTGCTCATCTGCCATCTCCTCATGTTATTCGTTTTGCTGTTCTTTAGTCTTGCTCGTTTGTATCGATGTTCTGCTGAATTTCACGGAAGTATTTCATGGAAGTTATCCAGTTTAGCGACAGACAAATAAGGGTGCTCACGTTATGCAGCGGTGTCTGCTGGCTTCAAGTCGTAGGAAGCATGGTTATGCAGGTAGTCGATCGCGCCGTCCACGAACTCGGCGGGCGTTATTAAATCGGAGTCGGCAAGGAATGCTTCGCTGCCCTTTGCAAAAGTCAGCTTTCCTGTCGGCAGCCACCGTACCTGATGAATCATGGCGAGCATCGGGCGCGGCTGATCCGTATGGTTTGGCATTCCCGCGTGCCAGAGCCGCATATCGCGAATCACGACACTGCCCCTCTGTACGGTAGGCTGAAGCGGAGGCGAAATCGCACGACGCCTTTCGAGCGCATCTTCGGGAACCTGAATCGAACCCATCTGTGCGCCCATCGTCGTATCCAGATGTGTGCCGGGCCAGACTTCGGTGCTGCCGTTGCGCACATCCATCGCGACGATCGGAATATTTACTACCAGCATATGCGCCGGGTGCGCGACATCCAAATTCGGCCAGAGATGGTGCGTATCGGAGTGTACCGGCTGCCGCATTCCTCCGGGCAACGCTGTGTTACCGCTGTAAAAGGTGTTTTGCAGTCCCGATCCCAGAATGGATTTCGTAACGGCGACCACGAATGGATTGACGAGTATATCGCGGAAGAGATAGGGCGGGAAAGGAGGGGGATCTTGCTGCACGTTTCCCGTATTGAACTGGAAGGGAGCATCTTTTCGATGCAGGATCGTTTCGAGGTCTGCAAACATTCTCTCCTGCAAAATGTCGAGGTGGGCAAGGTCCACCACGTTCTTAAGGATCACAATGCCATCCTGTTTAAGCGCTGTGGTCGCCTGTGCCAGATGCTCCGGGGAGGGAAATCCTAGCAGCAGTTCATCCGGCGAGATATCGAGTTCCGTCATGTTTTGCTCCTTCTGTTTGGTTCGTATCGAATGCGGATCCGACGCCAGACAAGGTCGTCTGATTTATCGGGCATAGCGGGAAAGTATTTAAGGGACACGTCTGAGCACATGTGCTGCGCGCCTCATTACTGAGGCAATATTTTGCACTGCCGTTCGTGCAGCCCTGACCGCCGGCTTCCCAGAATGACACTGCTTCTTTCGTCTAGCGTTGCACTTTCGAAGAAACGAGCGATTTTTGACAGAGAGGCAGACGCATGCTATCGAGTTTTTTCAGCGTAGGCAGTACGCGCACGACACTCTGCTCAGGCATTCGAGAGCTCAACAGGGGAATCAGTATCCGTTTTGCCATCGCTTCTGCAAGCGAGAGGAGCTCCACATTGAGATAGGCTTCGCCTTCTCCGAAGAGCAAGGGCGTCTCGTTGCCCGCGATGCCTGCCACTGCAATCTCGCCCGGTTCGTACCCGATACGCATGCCCCGCACTGCCAGCCAGCGTTCGATGCCGAGCCATGTGCCCAGTCCGGTACCGATCGCGATCGCGGTCGGTCTCTCCGATTCGGGAAGCCGATGCCATTCGGTAAGTTTCTTTTCCGGGTCCGACATTCCGGCGCCGATATGACCAATGAATTCCTCGCGTATCGGCTGTCCCAATCGTGTCTCGACTGCGCTTCGATAGCCATCACTGAGTTTCTGTGTATAGACGTGTTGGCTGTTGTACCCGAAATAGGCGATACGGCGGTGTCCCTGTTCGGCAAGCCGACCGACAGCCTGCGCCATCATCTGCTCATGGTCGAAGTCTACCTGCATCCACAGCGGCGCCTCGATTTCGAAGCGCCCTTTGACGACAAAGGGAAATCCAGCGTCCGCGAGTTGTCGGGCAGTAGGAGCGACATCGTTTTCCAGTCCCCAGAGTACAACTGCATCGCACAGCCCTCCCAGGGTAAGGGTGCGGATACGCTCAGTGGCATGCTCCGGCTTTAGAATCACTTTCACGAGCAGGTCGTAACCCGCTTCCGAGAGATGTTCGGCGAGCGTTTCCACGACTGCTGCGTGGCCAGCTGTTCCAAAAAAGACGCATGCGACAGTATTGGTCTTCCCACGCCGCAGGGCGCGGGCGGCAGCGTTGGGCAGGTAGTCGAAGTCTCGCGCTGTCTGGAGAATGCGCTGGCGTGTCTCTTCGGAAGCCCATATGCCGGGCGTACCATTTAATACACCCGTGATCAGGCTCTGAGAAAGGTTCAGTTTTCTGGCAATATCTTTTTGCGTGACACGCATGATAGCGTCTTTCGGGCGAGGCTTTTGAGGACAAAATGCGATCTATCGCAGTATTATTGCGATTATGTAGCGTATATAGTACGTATTATATGGCATAGATATGTGTTTATGCAAGCCATGGTCAATAATATTTTCGAGACGTTAGGGTCGAGAAACAGGTAACTGTTTTGCATCGGTCCACTCGTTCCTGTATCCGACATAGCAGGAATTTATCGATCTGGAATTCCTCAGTAAGGACAATTGCGGCACGTTAATCCGGCTTTGCTTCAAGTCAAGGGTTCGATTCCTGAGGGAAGCGCACAGGGTGGCAGCCGACTTCGGAGTGGCTCCTGATGCCAGTGCTAACCTACTGGTGGCATAATGATAGAGCTGTCCGCTCACGATATGAATGAGTCGTCGCGGCACCCCGGCACTGCCTGTCGCCGGCCGGTATAACAGCTAAAACACTGCAAGCCAGGAAAATTATGCTCGACCGGCATACGCAAAGCAGACAACTGATAGTTCTATCCTGTGCCAGAGATCGTCATTTTATGATTGCGTTTGTTCTTGCCAGTCCGCTCCACAGCCATCGCTGCTGAGGCGATGTCGATTGATTCGTAACCTTTGTCCTGGCGTACTTTGACGAGGGGAAGTATCAGGCGCTGCACACCCAGGCACGTAGAACGGTCATGTCGTGCAGGATGCGGGACCAGACTGAAGATCTTGAGGAGCAGCGGTCACCAAAAAAGCTATATATGGCAGCAGGATAACGCTTGGCTGGCAGGGAACAGGATCCTAGAAGACTGATGCCATATAATGCAAATTTCTCACAAGCATGCAACAGTATCTCTTCTTCGCTTGCTTCCGACGAAAGCCTCATGCCCGGCTCCCAGCCAAAATCTGCACCCGGTCGCACCCTCCGTCACTCATGATCTGATCAAGGCGATCCAATAGACCGTTCGGCTGCAGGGAAGTTGGCTTTCAAAGGAACTATTCTTCCTCACCCTCAACCTCTCTCCCGGAACTTCGGGATGAGGGGAGGCAATGCAGCTATTCTGCCTGTAAGTGCGCAACGGAAGGTTGGGTAAATAGTTACCTTTCAAAACCGAACTGCTCAACATCGGGAACTGCGAAGCCGAGCTACGCGAGTTGGCAAAAAGAGGACTGCCCAATGACGAACCCCTCTCAAAACAACTCGAGAATTCTATTTTTGGAGATCAAAGGTTGCGACGAAATTATTATGTGGGCATGTATGCCATACTGTCGATTTCCATCTGGCGAACATTTATGACAAGCTTCAGGTAACCAATCGGGTTCAGGCTTTCCGCCGCGCAGCACGATTAGGTCTCATTCCCTTCGATGCAATGAGTGGTACGGCATAAATTTCGTGAGAGTTCGGGCGGCATAGTGTACAAATAGCTGCTGCCCTTCCGTACCAAACTGATTTATCTTTCGAATTTTCTTCCTTTCGGAACAATTCATCGCAGGACTGAATCGTATAGCTAAGGGGTGTTTCGAAACTGAATATGGTTTCGGAATCGCCCTGGCAAACAGCCAATCCCGTAATCAACGCAGGTGGAGCGCACTCCCGGCAGTATCCGAAAGAGACGCTCCGCTTTATATTTCGAAATATCATTTTCCTCTCTTCTTGGATACGCCCCGATTGCTCGGCTTTGAAAACAAGGTTCTGTATTCCGTTACTCAGTGCAATGATTATTGAGTTTCCAGAGTGCACACGAGACTGACCTATTCTCTGCCCTCCCGCCCTCAGTGCGTAGGCTGCGATCCTTCTCATGGCTGGCAGACATCGGGTACACTATCTGGCATGATACGCAAGCACTACTCTTTCCAGGGCATCTCGCCCCAAACCCTACGCAGATCGATCTTCCAAGGCTGTTTCGGCGTAAGTTGCCCCACCCGTTACCGGCACATTGCGCCGCTCGTCGGGCTGCTATACACTGCAACCGCTGCTGCCGCCACGCCGCCGACCCACCCGCTCGATATCACGATCGGCACCCTGGCAGAACAGCATCTGCTCGTCAAATCGACAGGCACGCAGGTAGTTTCGGGCGTCCGCCACTTCGATCCCGGACAGTTCTGTTTCTACGGTTTTCCGACGGCGGCAGGAGCGCACTGTCGGCTGACGCTGTCACTCGACGGAGATTCAGAGCATTATGTGCCCTCCGCGGTCGTCTACGGAGCGGATGACCGACCGATCCAATCGCGCGTCGAGCGCGGTGAAGGGACTGCGACAATCATCTGGACCGTGCCGGACAAGTGGCAGCCTGGATCCCGAATCCGCGTCTCTATCGGCGCAAAAGAGGGCCCGATCGATGTCCGCGACCTGCGCTTTCAGCAGACCGACGCCGACCTCGATGGTGACGGCATTCCCGATAGCGTAGCGCGAATGCTGACGGAAGGCTTATCGCCGGGATCGCGTCCGACCCTGTTCAGGAACGCTGCCGATGCGTCTTACCTCGCTCTCGATGCCGGGGCGCTGCCAACAGCCGGTACTGAATTACAGGCAGATGCTGTCTTTCTTTCGGCCGCTGATGCCAACATGATTTTGGCGTGGAAAACGCGGGGCTACACCGTTTGGTCCCGGATGGGAGCGGACAAGCCTGCAAAGAGCTACGCAGCACAGCATCCCGAGGAAGCACAGACCGGTGCGAACGGCAAACCGATACTCAGCGACAGCGCGATTCTGATGGCTCCGACCGCAGGCTTGAACAGCGTCCTGCAGAATGTCGCCAACGCAGGGCTCCAGGCGGGCAGCAGCGGGGTCTCGGTCGAACAGCCGGGATACAGCACGGAAGCAGGCTACGAAAACACGTTCCGTCAAGCATGGCAGTCGCAATTTCGCAGTCCGTGGCAGCCCCCGCTAACAGTCGATGCACGCTGGCGCACCGCACAACTGATGGCGACCCTGGAAACGAACTGGTTTACAGACTTGCTGCACGGCGTCGAGCGTTTCAACCCGCAGGCCAGGCGTTTCGCCGCGATTCGCAGCCCTCTCTACTGCCTGCAGCAAAATTTCATCAGCCCTCAGAACCGAATCGCGACACTCCCGAACGTCAGCGATATGATCGGCATCGTCGATGTTCAATCGGCGTCGATGCCCGCGCGCTACGGCGGGTCGCGGCAGGAACATACTTTTTCGACCGCCTATCTCGAGTATTCTTCGCTGCTGCATACAGCGCGCGGGCAGGGCAAACGGCTCTGGTTTTCGCTCGACCCGCTGGGAGAGACCGTCGGTCTCACGCTGCCAGATCAGCGCGAGCGATTCGAGCAGACCCTGATTGCCGCGCTGCTCTTCCCCGATGTGTCCAGCTATGCCCTCGCCACCGACGCGAGTCGGATCGTCATGCGCGCCACGCCCGACTACGCGACGGAGATCAACACACTGTTGGCGGTGCTCGAGGACATGCATACGCAGCCCGATCCGCCAGTACGAACCGGTACGGGCGATCCAACAAAAAGCGACGGCAGAACGGATCCCCGAGGTGAACTCCGAACGGATGCGAGAGCCGACAGCATCGGCGTACTTCTTTCCGATACAGCACAATGGCAGCGGACTGGCGCGGATGCCAGCGACCTCGATGGGATTTACGGGTTGACGCTCCCGCTGTTGCAGCGTGGAATCCCTGTGCAGATCGCTTCGCTCGATCGTGCCGCCGATCCCGGCTACCTGAGCGCATTCAAGACCCTTATCGTCTCCTACGACCTGCAAAAACCGATTTCGGCACGAATCCAGACCGCTCTTTCCGAATGGGCGCGGCGCGGTGGCAGTCTGATTTTCTTCGGCGGCTCCGATGCCTACAATGAGGTGACGGACAGTTGGTGGCGGCAGGCGCGGATGGCAGCCCCGCAGTTCGATCTCTGGCGGCAGTTGGGGTTCGGCAAAGAGGTCGGAGCAAAGTCCGAGCGGCAGATCACCCCGCCGGAAGACACACGCCGCTACAAATCGATGCTGACGAGCGGTCAGCGCCTCGCGGGCGATCGACGCAGTTATACGATTGACCTGACGCAGGCAGCAAAAGAGACAGGCAGCGTCGCGCTCCGCTTTTCGGATTCCACCCCTCAGGATGGGAACGGGGCGCTGCTCGCCTCCGCTGAGCTGCGTGCCGATGGGCAGGTCGTTGCTGCCTTCGCTGCAGGGACGGAACTCGAAAACCGTTTTTTGATCTATGACAACGGCAGTCGCTCCGACCGGCGCGGACGCTATGCGGACGGCGCTGCTTCCTGGACTTACCAGTTCGACAATCTGCCGCGAGACGTACCGATCACAATTACGCTCGACATGGGCAGTGGCTTTGCAGTCTCGGCAGCGTCCGCGCTTTCTGATTTCCGACAGACACTGCTCGCTACCGATGCGCTTCCGACGCTTGCTGAGGCAGTGCCGCGCCTGCGCATCGGAGCCGCCTACCCTGCTACTCTCTATCCAACCATCGATGACGCCTCACATATCTCACCGCTTCTCCCGAGAGCCACTACCGGTCCCAGACCGTTTTTGCGGGGCGGCGCTGCCGTGGCTAAAGCAGGAGAGCAGGGAAGCAGCGCGATTACAGTACTTTATAATCTGCGCTCCGGCGGCGCACCAGTCTGGATGCATGATGTCGGCAGAGGGCTGGCAATCAATGTCGGGGTCGCTCCGGGATTTTTTTCAGCGAGCGAGCGAAGCGCGAACCTGCTGCGTGAGATCGTTCGGTATGCGCAACAGCGGGCGGGCGTCGGCTATCGTGAACCGAACGCATTGCGATTGCGACGAGGACGCTACACCGTCGTGCATACCTTCAACCGTCCGCTGAAGGTCGAGGGCCGGATGATAGACCTGCTTTCGCCGACGCTTGCTGTCGCAGACGACCGCGTAATCCCGCCGCGAACGTCCGCGCTGTTGTGCGATATCGGCTTGCCGGAGTTGCCACCGCACATCGGTTTCGTCTCCGGTCGTCTGGAAGCGAAGGTCGAAACGCCTACGCTAACGAGCTTTTTCGTGCGCGCTCCACTGGGTACGAGGGGCGCGGCGCGTCTGCACTGCGGAAACCACCGCATTACTGGCGTGCGCGGCCTCGACCGGCTCGGACGGCCGGTCGCGATTCAGTCGATTGTCGAGGGCAGTACGGTGCTGCTGCGCTATCCGAACGACCCTGACGGCATTGTAATTCGCGTCGGCTGGCAGTAGATAACGGTGGCCGCAAAACCATCTATTGATCGA
>JBBQPY010000122.1:0-16117 GCA_038216735.1 Chthonomonadales bacterium | reverse complement strand
CTGCGCGCCTCCTTTGTTCCGCAGACGCCCTCTGATCAACTGCTGCGACCGGCATCCGAAGCAGACGCCGTTGATCCGATGGAGATGCTTCGCGCGAGTGTCGATCCCGCCTGGCGCGGTACAGAGGAAGAGATCGGTCTGGTCGTACAGATCATCGAAGATATGCAGAGGCAGGGCGGAACACGCGCGCTTCCCTACCTCGAGACGATCATTCATGCCGACAGTGTGGACGGGCGGATCCGCCGCGCCGCATATGATGCGCTGCCGACGCTCCGAGCGCACGCCGAACTCGACAGGATCATCCCTGCCGAACCAGCAGTCGAAATCAACACGCTCGGCTTCCGCTCCGAAAATTGATCCAATAATAGAATAGCACACAGTTGAATCGAAGCCAGGAAGGAAAGTGACTGTTCACCCCTCCTCGGAAATAGCGCTTACCGGTAGAATATCCGCATACATTCTTCTCTACGCGAAGCTTTGGGCAGAGGAGAGTGGTAAGGGTATATACAAAAAGGAAATCATGCCATTGCGAACCCGATCACGCTGCAATACACTTCTTAAAACACTCCGTTTGTGCTGCGCGGCAATTGTGCTCTGCCTGTCCTTGAACGCCGCGCACGCACAGCAACCGTATCCGAAAACCGAGCCTAAAGTCGAAAAGGATGTCGTCTACGGAACGGTCGCCGACACTAAACTGCTGCTCGACGCCTATACGCCGCAAGGTTTCACGGGCAAGCGTCCGGCCGTCGTGCTGATACACGGTGGCGCCTGGGCGTTCGGCGACAAGAGTTTTTATGGACCGATGTGCGAGGCGCTCGCCCGTAAAGGCTTCGCCGCCTTTACGATCGACTATCGCCTGATGCCGAAATTCCGCTACCCTGCCCCGCTCGACGACTCGCAGCGCGCGGTACGCTGGATACGCGCACATGCCGATACGTACAATATCGATCCGGACCGGATCGGCGCGCTCGGTGACTCGGCAGGCGGCTACTGCGCGGCGCTGCTCGGCATGCGCGACACCCGCGATAACAGCGACACCGATCTCGCCAAATACAGCAGCCGCGTGCAGTGCGTCGTCGATTTCTACGGTCCGACCAATTTCGTCGTGCCGCCCTCTACCGCTAGCGCGACAAGCCCCGGCGCACAGATCGTGATCGCTTTCCTTGGTAAGAAACCGGATGAGGATGCCGCGCTCTATCAAGTGAGCTCGCCGATCACGTATGTCAACAAGCAGTCTGCGCCTTTCCTGATCATCCACGGGACTGGCGATATGCTCGTGCCGCTCGACCAATCGACGCATCTGTATGACGCGCTGCACAGCGCGGGCATCGACGTCACGCTCGTTGAACTGTATAATCTGCCGCACGGCTTTCTATCCCCCAAAGCTCCGAAGCAGAACGGCGCGCTGGCGGAGGAATTCCTGACACGTATCTTAAAGCCCTGACAGGTAGCCAGTCGCGCCCATCCGCGCGTTGGAAATTCCAATCCGACTGGCAGATGCGGCGCACTCGGACGTGATGCCAGCAGTTGAAAACCACCGTCGTAGGTGGCGTTCCGACAGTCGTACTTCAGACGCAATTCTGTGCGCTTCGTGGGTGTGCCTTTTCGGCTGAAAGACATTTGCTTTGCTAGCCTTCTATTTCCAGAGTTCGAACGCTGAGCCGATCCGGATCAGGCATCAGACGGCGCAGTCAGACTTCGCAATTTCAGAATGCCACTTTAGTTGTGTGTCAAAACAGAGGCTTATCGGAAGTGGCTTCTTCCCATACGAAGGCGAAAGCTGAGACAGAGGTGGTTTCCCTTGCGACGCGTGTAATAATTATGAGGTCGGGCACGTATAATAGGTGAGCATTCCGGCAGCGAACGCTGCTCACGTTACGTTTCGAATTCGTTATTCATGAGGATTAAGACAGCACATGGCAGGCAGCAAAATTAAATCCATAAACACAAAGAAGAGAAGTTTCCGATCCGCAATGGGACTGCTCGGCGGCGCAGGAGTACTCGCCTTCGCGGGCTGGGGTATGACGATTGGCAGCGCGAACGCCTCCGGCAAATCCCTCGGTGTCAGCGCTAAATCGGCGCTGGGAAATGTCAAGTTCACAGACATAATCGGCAAAACCTACGGCGCACAGGACATCTCCGCACACAAAGCAAGTGTCTTCCTGTTCGTCTCCTGCCAGTGTCCGATTTCCAATGTCTACACGCCGCGTTTTCAGGCGCTCTCCGACGACTATACTAAGCGCGGAATTCAAGTTTTCGCCGTCTATTCCGACTGGCACGAGAGCAAAGCCGACGTCGTCAAACACGTACACGATCACAAAATCACCTTTCCGGCGATCAAGGATGAGCGGAATATGCTGGCAGATAAACTCGGCGCGACCAGCACGCCACAGGCAGTCGTGGTCGGAAGCGATGGCACGGTGCTGTACCGTGGCCGCATCGACGATAATGCCGTATCGACCAAAGTCACCAGTCACGACCTGAAAGACGCGCTCGATTCTATTGTGCAGGGCAATCCTGTTGCGCATCCGCAGACACTCGCTTTCGGCTGTGCGATTCGCCGTGACGCTCCCGCCGCCGTTGCCGTTGCCGGTGTCCCGACCTACGCGCATGATGTGGCATCGATCCTGCGCGCCAAATGCGAAGGCTGTCATCGCCCGGGCGAGGTCGCTCCCTTCGAGCTGCAGAGTTATCGACAGGCGAGCGCCTGGTCGAAAGATATCAAAAAATATACACAGAACCGTCAGATGCCGCCGTGGAAACCGGCGGATGGCTACGGCAATTTCGCCGACGAACACAACGTCAACTTGAATGACAGCGAGCGGGCGACGCTGGCGCGCTGGGCGGATGCAGGGGCGCCGCTCGGTAACCCCAAACAGGTCCCGCCGCCGCGCAAGTTCGCTTCCGGCTGGAAACTCGGTACACCGGATATGATCCTTACGCCGGAGCGTGGATACCATCTCGGCGCGGACGGCGAGGACGTCTATCGCAACTTCGTGATCAAAACGAATGTTTCAGAGGACAGATGGGTTCGCGCCGTCGAGGTTCATCCCGGCAACCGCGCGATCGTCCATCATGTGATCAACTATATCGACGCCAACGGAGTTTCCGACAAACTCGAAGGCAAGGAGAACGATGGTGAACCGGGCTATACGAGCTTTGGCGGACCGGGCTTCGTACCGACCGGCTTTCTTGGCGGATGGGCTCCCGGCAACGATCCGACCGTGCTTCCAGACGGCGTCGGCAACAAGCTGCCGAAGAACTCGCGAATCGTCGTGCAGGTGCATTATCACAAGAATGGAAAGCCGGAAACCGACCGTACACAGATCGGTTTCTACTTCTGCCGCAAACCTGTCGACAAAATCGCCTATCCGAATCTTGTCCTGAACTTCGGCTTCCGTATTCAGCCCGGGGAAGCGCACCATGAAACAAAGGCGACGACGACGCTCGCCAGCGACAGTCATGTGCTTTCGGTGATGCCGCATATGCACCTGCTCGGACGCGAAATGAAGCTCTGGGCGACACTTCCCGACGGCTCTGAAAAGCCGCTCGTCTGGATCAAGGACTGGGACTTCAACTGGCAGGCGACCTATACGCTTACGAAGCCGCTCGCGCTGCCGAAGGGCACCAAAGTGCATCTGATCGCCTACTATGACAACTCGGACAAGAATCCGCGCAATCCGAATATTAAGAACCCGCGCAGCGTGACATGGGGCGAACAGACGACCGATGAGATGTGTGTCGCGTTCCTGACCTATACGAAAGACGACGAGCATCTGGTAAAAACATCTCCTGATAAGGCGAAGCAGGCCGCTTCCATCCACTAACTATCTTTACTCTCCAGCCCCTCTCCTTCGTAAGGAGAGGGGCATTTTTCTCCCTGCTGCAGCTTTCTGCCGGCTGCCAGTCCTTCGCGGTCGGCGTTATTCGCTCAGTCTGTGATCCTTATAGAAGGCAGTGGCATAGTCACGGAAATCCTTCAGCGTCAGTCCATGACCTGCAAGAATCTGGGTCGTGGCACCTTCTGAGTCGCGCATTACGCCAAGCAGCAGATGTTCTGTTCCAATGTAAGTGCACGTAAATTGCCTCGCCTCAAAAAACGCAAAATTGATCGCCTGCCTTGAAGCTGGACTCCACTTCGGTTTTTCCTCGCCCGGCAGCTCTGTGCGAATTGCCACGTTCCGCATCGCAAGTAGTTCCTCTGGTAGTTCTGACATGGAAAACTCCAGGATGTCCCAGAGGATACTCTTCTCCTGCGACAGTATGCCAGCCATCAGATGCACTGGCTCGACGAAGGCGCTGCCCTGCTGCAGAGCAAGGCTTTCGGCAGTCCGTATCGCCGCGATCGCCGTTTGTGAAAACACGTCTGGCGAAACGAGCTCTCCCTCGTCCGTGATACTGCACGACCGCCGCCATCTGTCTTCAAGTTCCTCCAGCGTCTCGTTGTAGACTTCCTGCACTGCCGTTCGGAGCCGCGTTTCGCCATCGTCCACATAGTTTTTCGCGGCTATTTCATGCGCCTTCAAAAAGGCAGGTAGTCCTCGATCGCGGATCAGATAGTCGACAAAAGCATGTGCATGATAATACGCTTCATCCGACGCTTTCGGATCACCTCGCAAGTCGACAAAAGTCTGACCCGCCAGTTCACTCAAAGGCTGTAGTAAAGTCGGGGTTAGCGGAAGAAACTCGCCGGGAACAAGTTCACGCTCCATACATTGGGCGATCCCTTCGTTGAGTAATGGCACCGGGTTTTTGCCGTGACATTGCCAGGAAACGATGTGGGTAAATTCGTGTACTACAGAGTGCGCCAGACGCTTCCAGGGTTCGTTCACGATATGGATACTATCTATGAAAGCCATGCCAAAATAGGGTTTATCCTGGATTTTGTTCCAACGTCGAAACGAGACGAGGTCTTTGAAGAGGAACACCGAAATGTTGGGGAGCTCGGCTTCGATGTGCAGTTCGTTCTTCAGTTTTGCCAGCACGCCATTACAGTTCTCTAAAAGAGAAGGAATGTCGTCCGGGAAGTTTTTAGCCAGATAGAAAAGCGTGATGTTTTTGCTGTACGCTTTCCTCCAGGGAAAGGCAGCCTGCACTCGAGGGAGTTCGGTCGAGAGTAGCATTAATATGAAAAACCATAAAACCAAACTCGTCGGGATAACTGTCAGGACAGTCTGCCACAGCTTTAGCTGGTACACCGAACCGATCATGGAGAAGGTTGTCAATGTAGTGATCAAGCCGCAAATCAACAGGCAAACTCGCCAGATAGAGAGTACCAAAAAGGAGCGACTGCCTCTCGGGAGAGAATAAGATTCGCCAAGCACAATAACGATCAATGAGTTTATGAGTATCAGCTTTAGCAAAGGGATATAGGACGGACTGAAGATTGCATCAGCTGTAAAACGACCGATCAGGAGTCTGCACGATAACCCCGCTGCAATTTGCATCAGTAGAGTTACGAGCAATCTTCTCAAAATGAAGCGGAAGGATGATTTGATTGAAGGCACGAGCGATCTACCCATCGATACCTGGCTCTCCTGACTCACACATTTCCGCTCGGTATTCATTACCGATTATAACACGTTGCTTGAGCCGCATCGAGCATTCCGCAGGCAAATTGTGAATGGAGATTGGAAGGCAGGACGACAAATGAGCTTACACACTGCCGCCTTTTTATTGACTGCTGGAGGAAATGGCTGCCTGTGAGGGCGAAACTTGCGCATCGTCAAAAAGTGATGCAGGAATATTCACGGCTCAGCGCGAAAAGCACGGTTACGTGATTCGACTTATCCCTTTTATTGTCACACGCAGACAGATTTCGCATACACGCACTGAGAAACTACGTAACTGTTTCGCAATCGTAAATCATCGGGTTTTCCCTCTTCCCGAAGCTTTTCGAGAAGGACTGGGAATGACGGTGACTAGTTATGAAACCACACCAATCTGTAAGGGAGCATAAAGTATGCTGAGACGCACTTCCCTGTCGGCAGGACTGGCAGCGATAGCACTAGCTGTCGCGCTCGCTGGCTGCACCGACAAACCCGCTGATTCGAGCGGAACCACCCCCTCCGGACCGCAGACTGCCGGGAAACCCGCCGATGTGAAGACACCCTCTGCCGCTGGTAACTACAAGCTGATCACCAACGGCATTTCGCCCTTCTGGAACTCGCTCGGCAAAGGTCTCGACGCTGCCAAGGCAGACCTCAAAGTGGATGGAGACTGGCAGGGACCCAATCCCGCCAACCCGGTCGAGCAGGTGAAACTCTTCAACGACGCGCTTTCCGCCAAACCCGACGGCATCGCTGTTTCGGTGATCGACGCCAAAGCCTTTGCGCCGACGATCGACAAGGCGATGGATGCCGGTGTCCCGGTCATCACCTTCGATTCCGACTCCGATACCAGCAAACGGCTCGCCTACATCGGCACCAATAACTACGAAGCGGGCAAAACCGCCGGGAAGGAGACCCTCAAACTCTACCCGAACGGCGGCAAACTCATCGCCTTCGTCGGCAACATGGGCGCGCAGAACGCTCGTGACCGCTACAACGGGTTCAAGGACGCGCTCAAAGGCAGCAAGGTCGAGTTTATCGCCGATCCGTTCGAGGACAACAAAGACAAGAATATCGCGCGTAAAAACGTCGAGGATGCGATCACCCGCTATCAACCGCAGGGACTGAATGGTCTTGTCGGCCTCTATTCGTACAATGGGCCAGCGATCGTCGGGGCAGTAAAGGCTGCTCAGATGCGTGACAAAATGAAAATCATCTGCTTCGACGGCGAGCCCGAAACGCTGAAAAACCTCGGTGAAGGTCTCGTGGATGTGACCGTCGTACAGAAACCCTATGAATTTGGGCGGCTTTCGGTCAAACTGCTGAGCTTGATCAAGAAGGACAAGACGATCGACGCGGCGCTTGCGGAATTGAAACCCGAGCTGGATACTCTGCATATGACACTCGATCCAGCCAAGCATATCATCGACACCGGCGTGGAAGTCGTGACGCCTGCCAACGCGGCGCCTTTCTTGAAGAAACTAAAGGAGCAGGGGCTTGAGTCGACCTGATCCCCCCGAAGCCGATAAAGAGGCTAAAGTGAACGGGAGCGGTTTTACCGAAGACGGAGGTTCTGAAACCGGAACCCCTTCCAATGGACGGGACGAACAGACCCAGACGCCAGCGCCTGAAACACGTGTTTCAGGCGCTGGCGAGCAGCAGAGTTTTGGGCGGCAAATGCTTGCGGCGCGTGAGAGCAGCGTCGTGATCGTGCTGCTTGTGCTCTGTACACTGCTCTACTTCTCGTCTGCACGCACCACCTTCTACAGCCCCCACAACATCCAGAATATGATGCTGCAGATCGCCCTGCTCGGCACTTTCGCGATCGGTGAGATGATCGTGATCATTACTGGCGGCATCGACCTGTCCCTGGGCTCGCTGATCGCTTTCAGTGGAATGCTGCTCGCGCTGTTCGCCAACAAGTTCGGAGCGCACGGACAGATGATTGCAGTCGCGGCGGCGATTTTCCTTGCACTGTTGGCTTCTGTCGGCATCGGTGGCTTACACACACTGCTGATCCAGAAACTCCGACTGCCGCCTTTTGTTGTAACGCTCGCCTCGCTGACGATCCTGCGCAGCGTCTCGCTGCTGATGAACGATCAGCTGCCGATTACGATCTCCGATTTCCCGTTCCTCACCAACCTGGCGAACGGTCGACTCTTCAGCGATTCAGTCTATGCGATCCCGATGCCTGCCGTGATTCTAGCTGTAATCGCCGTCGTCGTGCATCTGCTGCTCAGCAGGTCCCGCATCGGTCGCTACCTCTATAGTCTGGGCAGTAATGAACAGGCAACGCGTCTTTCCGGCGTCAATGTCGGGCGCGTGCGTCTGTTCGCCTACGGCGCGAGTGCGCTTCTCGGCGGGGTAGCAGGCATCTTTTACGCGGGCTACGGCGGGCAGGGCGATCCGCTGAGTGGCGGCGGCTACGAGCTGAATGCGGTGGCGGCGGCTGTGATCGGAGGCACGAGTCTTACCGGTGGGCGCGGCAGTGTGGCGGGCACCCTGCTCGGCGCGTGTCTGCTCAACGTAATTCTCAGCGGCATCAACCTGACGATCAACAAGCCCTCACTCTGGCAGGGAACGATCGTCGGCGGTGTCCTGCTGCTTGCGGTTCTCGCGACCGCTTTCCAACAGCGTAAAAACGCGCCCTGAACCTCGATAAGAAAGTAGTCAGTGCTGCAAAGGTTTGTGCGTTCGGTTTCCGATAGCGTGTTGCCATCGCCGTTCGCGCCACCGTGGAAGCATGTATAAAACGCAGCATTACTGACTACTTTCCACCCCCACCCCTGCCCCTTCGAACGCACTAGCCCACGCCTGGGCACGCTCAGGAAACATGCTCTCCGTGCCGATAATGAAATTGAAGCAACGTTTCTAATTTTTCAATATTAGGCAATATTTTGCATTGCTTGTGAATGTCGGGATCGGTGCTTTTGCGTTTTGGAGGGGAGGCATCGACGTGCCTCTCGATCGTGCGCTCCGCTGTATGGATCAGATAGAAACTGAGCAGCCATCTCCTCTGAGGAATCTGATTATGAACGGTCGCAAAATCCGTGTGCTGATTGTCGACGACAGCGCGTTGATGCGACAGGTGCTGACGAAGATACTCTCTTCCGACCCGTCGATCGAAGTGGTGGGCACGGCGGCCAATCCTCTGTTCGCTCGCGATAAAATCAAATCGCTCTGCCCGGACGTGCTGACGCTCGATGTCGAGATGCCGCATATGGACGGGCTGACGTTTTTAGAGGAGCTGATGGCAGCGCATCCGATGCCAGTCGTGATGGTCTCGTCGCTGACGCAGAAGAACTGTGAGGTGACGCTGCGCGCGCTCGAACTCGGCGCGGTGGACTTCTTCGCCAAGCCAGTGCTCCATACGGCGTCGGGGGTGTTCGAGGGGGCGGCGCAAATCATCGAAAAGGTGAAAATGGCGTCGGTAGCTCGCCTTCGCGCACGGGCCGTTCCAGCCAACACCGTCGGATCGCCTGCAAACTCTGCTCCCGCGCAGCCGATTCCAACTCGCATCGGGCATCGGGCAACCCGGCATCTGATCGCGATCGGCGCATCTACGGGTGGCACCGAGGCGATACGCGAAGTTCTGACAATGCTTCCGACAGACGCGCCGGGCATTGTGATCGTACAGCATATGCCGCCGGGATTTACCGCTTCTTTCGCGAACCGGCTCGATACGCTCTGCACGATCCGAGTCAGTGAAGCGAAGGATGGCGATCGCGTTCAGCCGGGGCACGCGCTCATCGCGCCGGGAAATCTACAGACCTCCGTGTACCGATCCGGAGCGGACTACTATGTGCGTGTAGTGGATGGCGACCCTGTCAACCGTCACCGTCCTTCGGTCGATGTGCTCTTCGATTCAGTGGCAGCGACAGCGGGAAACAACGCCGTCGCCGCGATACTGACCGGTATGGGCGATGACGGTGCGCGGGGAATGCGGCGGATGCGGGATGCCGGGGCGCGGACGATCGCTCAAGACGAGGCGACCTGTATCGTATTCGGAATGCCCAAGGAGGCGATCGCAGCGGGCGGAGCGGAGTTCGTATTTCCACTTCCCCGAATCGCCGGAGAACTGCTGCGCCTCGCCGCCTGAAAACAACCTGTTTGTGGGGACACTCGCTAAAAACGATAAATACGGGAACGCCGCGTCCTCTTCACCAAACCTCTTGCCCTGACCGCCCGCCTGAATCTCTTCCTAACTTTTATCTGTCGCGCTGTTCATCTGTTCGCGTAATATTCCGCACTGCTCACGCATCACCGAGGCCATGCTTTCCCTGCGCGAATTGGAGATCCAGCGCATCAGGGCAGAAAGAAAAAGTTCTTTGAGGTAGGCGAACGAGAAACCGTCGGTCAGTGTGACGATTTCCGCAACTTCGACGTCGGACAGCTTTAATTCGGTTTCCCATGCGGCATTCCAGACCTGAATATAACTGCTGCGCTCGGCGTCGGTTGGAAGCTCGAAATGGTACTTGCGGTCGAAACGGCTCGGCCGATTGACGATCGCTGCGTCGAGGCGATCCGGGTGGTTGGTAGTCGCAAGCACGACAATGCCAGTATTGGCGGCGAAACCATCCAACTCATTCAGGAAAAACGATCGATTTTCACCGTCGATCAGCGAATCGAGATCTTCCAGAACCAGAATGCAGGGCGTAGTCTGCCGCGCCCGATGAAAGACTTTGCGGATATTGTCCTGATCGGTATCGTATTCCGACTTGAAACTCTTCACGTACAGACAGGCGATATCGAGCCAGTTGATCAGTGATTTAACCGTATGCGTCTTGCCATTGCCAGGCGGCCCAATCAGGAGTACCCCACGCTTCCAGGGAATACGATACGATTCGTAGAGTTCACGCGAGGCGAAAAACTGGGCGAAATCGTCTTGAATCTCCTGTTTTAATCGGGCAGGCAGTACCAGATTTTCGAAAGTGGCGTCTTTGATCGCGTGATAAAGCTCGGCGCTTTTGGACCATCTGCCACCGTCGAAAACCAGAACTTCGCCACGTACTTCCGCCGCCCATTCGCACACCCGCAAAAAGAAATCTTCCGCGACTGCCTGTGATTCGGTGATTATCCAGCAGGACTGTTGCGAATGAAAACCCTCTAGCCAGGTAATGAAGACTGTCTGCAGCGTTCGATTTTGCCAGACGATATCGTATAGACCGTTGACGACATTGTGCTCGAGCCCATGCCCTACGCCCTCGAATTGGGTGCTGACCTGACTTAAAGTGTCCGGGTTCGTCGTCCTCTCACAGTGTTGGGCTGCGACGAATTGATTCAGGTCGAACGAACATGCGGCGCTGAAAAGCACGTATTTGTCGGGGAAAAGCGTTTCCAACTGCCGGGTGACATGATATCCAATTGCATCGGTCGGCAGCGTGAGCGCATCGGTAATGAGGGTTTCCATATTCATCTGGATGTTTGTTCGGACGTTCACAGGATGATAAATCCTTACTCGATCCTTATTTGATCGAAAGCGATTGGAGAGCGACGATGACGGCTAGATCACAGACATGCAGCAGACAAAAACGTCTCGAACAGGATTGTCCTATTCGAGACGTATGTACCGATGTTCAGGATCACCAATGCCAGGAACCAGTATAGTATCGGGGTGACAAGACTTGAACTTGCGGCCTTCGCACCCCCAGCGCGACGCGCTACCAACTGCGCTACACCCCGATGTTGTGCCTGTCTGTTCCCAGTCAGCAATTTATTATAGCCCCGCGATGCCCGATTGTCAAGGTCGTTTTGCGTTCGAGCTGCTATTCCCGTCCGATGCAGGAAGGCTCTTCGCGCGATCGACTTACTGTGCAACACTCGACATGGTTCCCGGATCGGCTCATTCGTGGTAAGCAATGGCGAATCGTGATGCGATGAGGCTTGTCGCGACGTCATTTTAGATTCGACATTTCCACCGGTTTCAGTCTCGATATTGCTTTGGAATATCTCCGCAATCGACCGCTACGATAGGAAGTAATCGGCGGCGCTTGAAACGTAACTGAATTGTGAACCGATTGACGGACGCCCACAAATGGTCTATACTAGTTTTATGTTACTCGCTCGCGTGATACCTGTTATACATTTACTGTCTTAAACAACTTCGTCAGAGAATTTTCCTTCTCAAGTCTCTCTGATGGCGCGGATGCTGGCGCCCGATACCTATATAGTAGCCGTGACAATTACGTATATATTGCTCTCGTTTTCGGGTTGCAGCGCAGCCACCTTCGTTACTCCTTCCAGATAGTATCCATCGATGCGATCGATTTCCCGATGCCAGACGTGCTGCACTTCCATCGAGTCGCCAGACGCCGAGCGCATCGCAGCAAAGTGAGCAGCCATAGAGTGGATAGCCGCCAAGTGAGCAGCCCCAAAACAGATACTCCTCGAGTAGCAAGTCCTCGCCTCAGCAGGCCACTATCGCGCCTGTCCGATCTTGTCTCCTCGCTGCTGCATTCTGACTCTGTGCTGCTTCATTACAGTTGTGCCGTCCTCAGTGTCTTCCTGATGACGCTGCTGCGCTACGAACTACGACCCCTCCTGTCAGATCGTACGCCATACATCCTCTACTTTGTCGCGGTTGTGTTCAGTGCGTGGGTCGGAGGCATCCGATCGGGAGTACTGACCGTTCTGCTCAGCGCAGCTGCCGCCTGGTATTTCTTCATTCCACCTCGCTATTCGTTCGTTCTCACAGAATCATCGGACGTCAGCGGACTGCTCGTATTCATCGGCGTCGGCATCGTGATTTCTATGATCGGCGAAGCACAGCGTCGATCTCGAAGTCGCGTTGATGAAGCCAGGCGCGAAACGAGCAGCATTCTGGAGAGCATCGCGGACGGGTTTTTTGCGATCGATCACGACGATAATTTGATCTATATTAACCAGACTGCCGGGCGCCTCACCAGTGGAACGAGAGCAGCGACCACGGAAGAGAGATGGCAGGAGTTGTTTGCCGATTTACTCGGTGCGGGAGCGGAAGAACGATTTCGCGCCGCACGCGCGCAGCAGACCCCATTCGAATACCAGAATTTCATGTCAGCCCGAAACAGATGGTTTCATATCAAGCTCTATCCCTCGGACAAGAATGGGCTCGCAGTCTACTTCCAGGACATCACCGAAACGAAGCTGGCGCAGGAAGCGCTGCGTGCCAGTGAGCAGAAGCTTGCCACGACTCTGAGCAGCATTGGGGATGCGGTCATTACAACCGACAGATTGGGCTGTGTCACGTTCCTCAATCCAGTCGCTGAGCGCCTCACTGGCTGGTCTTTGCCGGACGCTATCGGCAAGTCCCTCAGCGAGGTATTCGTAATTATCGGCGAGCATAATCGTGAACCTGTCGAAGATCCGGTCTGCAAGGTGATGCAGACTGGAACTGTACAGGGGCTGGCAAACCATACACTTCTCATTTCGAAGCAGGGGACGGAGTACCCGATCGACGACAGTGCGGATCCGATCTATGCGGGCTCAGAAATGATCGGAGTGGTTCTCGTTTTTCGCGACTTTACTGCGCGACGCGAGGAAATCAGAGCGCTTCAGGAGAGCGAGGAGCGATTCCGTGTACTGGCGGAAGCGATGCCGCAGTTCGTCTGGGTCGCCGATGCCGAAGGCACTCCTCAGTACCTCAACCAGCGCTGGATGCACTACACCGGCCAGACATTGGAACAGATAGGGCCACATGCGCATGACGCGGTAATTCATCCTGATGATATGCCGGCAATGTATTCGCGATGGGATGAAGCCAGAGTGTCGGGCGCAGATTACGAAGCCGAGTTCCGGTGCCGTAGCGCCGCAGACGGGATCTATCGCTGGTTCCTGGCGCGCAGCGTTCCGGTGAAAGATGCAGACGGGAACGTCCTGCGCTGGGTCGGCACCTCGACAAATATCGATGCGCAAAAACGTGCTGAGGACGAGATTGTCAGCCTGAATACCCGCCTTCATCTCACTGTCTACGAATCGAGCCACCGTATCAAAAACCAGCTGCAGACACTTGCAGCGACTGTCGACATGGCGCTGCTCGATGGCGAAGAAGGAGTTCCTGCGACAGCTTTGAGGCGCGTGGGCGCGCAGATTCGGACGCTGTCTGTCCTGCAGGATATGCTGACACTGGAATCCAAAGCCGATGCCACAGGGTCTCTCCAGACACTGTCGAGTCGTGCATTGCTGACAAAAGTGCTGAAAGCGATGAAGCAGGTGCCGTATGGGGAACGAATTGGGTACGAGGTCGCGGATATAGAATTGTCGTTAAAAGCAGCCACCGCACTCGCTTTGATAATCAACGAAACGGTGACCAATGCGCTCAAACATGGCAAACAGGGCGTCGAGGTCACTTTGGAAGTCGTGGGCGACACAGGAGTACTGGAAATCTGCGACGACGGTCCCGGATTTCCGGCGGACTTCGACCCGGATATATCGGCGAACACTGGACTGGAACTGATTCAGGTGCTGGCGTCCCACGATCTCGGCGGCACGGTCCGATACGAGAACCGCGAACAGGGCGGTGGCAGGGTCGCTGTCAGTTTCCCGCTTTCGCTTTCCCTGTGATCTCAGATTCTCAATCTTGCCCTGCGTCGTACGAGGCGAAGTCGGCTTCTATGGTTCTGTACATGAACCCCTGTCCCTCCGGCAGGGAAATGCGCTTTCGTCGAAAGACCGTTTAAAACCCCTCACCTTCAACCCCTTCTCCCGAAGCTTCGGAGAAGGCGGCACATGTAACCTCACCCATGTTTGGGAAGTGAATAGTTACCATCGCTTGAATGCGGGAGGCTAAATTGCGAGATGGGTCGTGTCACACTTCCGATACCGGGATCGTTGAATCCTATGTGCTGAGAACCGCAGACAGTCAACAAAGAGCGCCTATAGCGCTTCGACGTTCCACAAGAAGATTACGTGCTGTTACCGCCGCCAACTGTACAACGATCCGAAAACCCGGTATGATAAAGCATGGCGAAAGCGCAAATGGCGGAGCGGTTCAGTCACAGAGTATCGATAACGGCGACCCGAAACGGCAATGAGGAATGAACTGACAGGAGCAACTGATGATTGCAGGTAAACGAATCGTACACAGGATCGCTTTGATCGCGCTGGCGGGCATTGCAGTGGGCGGCATCCTCGGATCGACGCTGGCGGGTCCGCCACAGGCTAAAACATTTCCCGTCTCACTTACACTTAAAACAGATAAGAAAACTTACGCTGCAACGGATCCAATCCTATTCACACTGGCCGCCAAAAACAAGACAAAGAGTCGCGTGACCCTCGACTTCACGAGCGGGCAAAAATACGACTTCGAGATCAAGTCCGGCAAAAAGGGTGCCGAGAAGACTGTCTGGAAATGGTCGCAGGGCATGATGTTTACGATGATGATGTCGGCAGTACCGCTGGCTGAGGGCAAATCGGTCGAGTTCAAGCAGACCTATACGCCAACGAACGACCCCGCCAAATCGAAGGACAATCCCCAGAAGCCGCTCGCGCCGGGAACGTATACCCTCGTTGCGACGCTGACGACCGCTGACAGTGAACACCGTCCGCACACATCCGTCACTTTCGTCGTGAAATAGAGCATATTCGACACAGATTTACGGACCCGGCTAACCGCCGTCTGCCCAGTCGAGCCCGACATACCGGCGGAAGCCGTAACAGCGGGCAATATGCAGGGCGCGCACGGGTTTGTCGAAGTAGGGACGCCGCCATATCGGGAAGGGCGGCTCCCATTCGACGTGCTCGAAGATCAACTTCAGGTCACGTTCATCTGCCTGCCCGTCGTCGATAAAGACGCAGTCCTCCCCGATATGCGGCTTGAGTTCCGTGACATAGGCGGCGTACATCGTCAGCCGATAGTGCAGAAAAAGATCGTACGTGCGCGGTCTGTCCGGCAGATAAAACGCCATCAGCGCCGTATACTGGTAGCCATTGCCTGCGACGAAGACCTTGCGCCCTCCTCCGCGCGACTCCATTTCCTGTCGAGTCTGTTGGACGTGTGCCGCCAGTTGCCGCCAGCCATAGGCAGTGTTCGATGGATCTGCGACGGGCGGCAGTCGCAGCCCGACCGTGCGCCGCAGCCCCGGAGAAATCATGAGCATAGTAAGCAGAATGCCCAGTAGAGCGATGATCCCCGTGGTTTGAAGTGCACCCCGAATCCCCTGAGAAGTCGTCTCTACAGCTTCGTCTGAAGCAAGTGTCTCCGTTTTAGTCTCTGCGAACTTAGTTCTCCCTGCACTGTTTTCGTCTGATTCCACAGTCCGTATTTTGGTCTGCCCTATGCCCCCACGTGTCGTCGCCCAACCCGCCCAGAGTATTGTCGGTGCGATCCATGCGCATGGCGCCCAGTTGCCCTGAACTTTGGCTTTCAGTGTCATCAAGCAGAAGATCCCGAGTACGGGAAACCCCATACAGAATAAAAACAGGAAGCGCGCTCCCGGCATTTCGCCGCCGGAAATCCCGACTGCCATTCGATTTTGCACCCGATTCGCATTCTGCTCTGAGACGAGCGTATGCCGCGCCTGCCACCCCGCCCAAAGGCAGGCGAGGAAAAGCGCGGGACCGAGCAGCAGGGCCTGTGAACCGACGAAATC
>JBBQPY010000121.1:0-16170 GCA_038216735.1 Chthonomonadales bacterium | reverse complement strand
GATCAACTGCGGTGAGGACGATGAACGAGCCGGGTTTATCTTGCAAAACTCCGGAGCCAAAGTAGTTTTCACGAATGAGGAGCAGGCAGAGCGATGCCTGTCACTTGCAGCGGCAGCGGGACCCGTTCCCGTAATCCAGTGCAACGGTACTACCAAACCGGACTGTATTGATCTCACAGCCGCCCTGAAATCGACGCAAGTTTCGCCGACTCTGCCTGAGGTTGCCACCGATACGGAGTGCCTGATCGTCTACACATCTGGGACTACCGGTGCTCCGAAAGGCGTCGTGCTCGATCAGTCCAATCTCCTTGCAGACGCGCAGAGTATCGCAGAATGGCATCGTTTCGGAGCCGAAGACCGCGCACTGTGCGTCCTGCCGCTCCATCACGTCAACGGCATTACCGTCACGCTGATGACCCCTCTCTACTCTGGTGGCAGTATCGTACTGACGCGCCGTTTTCATGCACAGACTTTCTGGCAGACTCTCGCGGGGGAGGGCTGTACCTGGGTCAGCGTCGTCCCGACTGTACTGGCTTTTCTAACCGAGCGCCACGACGATCTTACCCAACACGATCTATCCCAATTTCGGCACATCGTCTGCGGCGCAGGACCGCTTACGGTCGAAACGGCAAGACGTTTCGACGCTGCGTTCGGAGTTCGTGTCGTACACGGATATGGACTGTCGGAAACAACCTGCTATTCCTGTTTTCTCCCCATCGACCTCACCTCCGAAAAGTATGCCTACTGGATGTTCGCGTGCGGCTATCCATCGATTGGCTGCCCGATCAGCGCGAACCTTATGGGGATACAGGATGCGGAGGGAAACCCGCTTCCGCCCGAAGTGCGCGGTGAAATTTGTATCCGTGGACACAACGTGATGAAATACTATTTCCAGCGTCCCGAGGTGAACCGCGAGACTTTCGAGCACGGGTGGTTTCGATCTGGCGATGAAGGTTTCTACCGCGTCGGCGAGGACGGCAGAGACTATTTTTTCATTACCGGCCGTCTCAAAGAACTGATTATTCGCGGCGGCATCAACTACTCGCCGTTCGACATCGACGAAGTGCTCAATGCTATACCCGGCGTTAGGGCGGCAATGGCGGTTGGGTTCGAAAACAATTTCTACGGCGAAGAGATTGGGGCGTATGTACAGACCGAACCCGGAATCGATCTCAATGAGGAAGCAGTTCTCGGTGCCTGCCGCGCTAGTCTGCCCTACGCGAAGTCTCCGAAAGTAGTTGTTTTCGGCACTGAATTTCCGGTGACCTCGACCGGAAAATACCAGCGTAATCGACTGAAGCCGCTCTTTGCTCAGTGGTGTGATACCCAGTTTCGTGAAGCAAAAGTGGGCAGTAAAGATTGAGTACTCTACACAACGAGGGTGTTCTGGATCAGTCGGATTCAAGATGCCGACTGCTGTGG
Organism: Chthonomonadales bacterium; assembly: GCA_038216735.1. Taxonomy (GTDB): domain Bacteria; phylum Armatimonadota; class Chthonomonadetes; order Chthonomonadales; family Chthonomonadaceae; genus JBBQPY01. The sequence continues at coordinate 14,748 of JBBQPY010000121.1, read as the reverse complement.
GGCAGGCGCGTGGCGCGTATGGCAGCAGATCGCGGGGATATTCTGATTGTGGTCGATGTGCTAAGTTTTACCTCTTCCGTCTCGACAGCGATTGCGCACGGCGGGCAAATTATCCCCTGCCTCGACACGGAATCCTTCCTCGCGCTCGCGCATCAGCAGGATGCCATCCCGGCAATTTCACGGCACAAAGCAGTCGAAAACGGTGGATTTTCTCTCTCGCCCGTCAGCTATATCGGGATGAAGCCAGGGACGCGCGTAGCGGTAACTTCGCTGAACGGCGCAACCTGCAGCGCGCTGGCGGAGCGGCTACCTCTTGTGTTCGCTGCCTCACTACTGAATGCGAGCGCGGTGGCGCAATGCGTGTCATCGCTTCTGGCAGATACCGAATACAACGTAACCGTTCTGGCGTGTGGCGAAAGATTGGTAGAGCCCGACGGCGACAGCGAACTGCGCTTCGCCATCGAAGACTATCTGGGCGCTGGAGCGGTACTCTCAGGAATACTGAACACAATACGGAAAGAACAGGCATCTCCCGAAGCGAAGGTTTGCGCTGACACCTTTGGTGCTGTTCAGTCGGACATAGCGCAAATTTTATGGGAGTGCGAAAGCGGGCAGGAACTGCGTGCACGAGGTTTCGATGAGGACATTCGCCATGTCTCCCAACTCGACTTGTATTCTGCAGTTCCAGTTTTGCGCGAAGGAATTTTCGCGCGTGCCGAGGATCGGGCAGCCTATAATTAAGATTCAGCGCATTGAAGAGCCGAGGCTCGAACAAAAGCAACAATGTCAAAGATGCTAAATCAGGATCGACATGGGGGTTTCGAGAAGTTCTTTGACACGCTGAAGGAAGCGGGCAGCAGGTGTGCCATCAAGTACACGATGATCGAAGGAGAGACATAGGTTCATCATTGCACGCACGACGATATCTTTGTTTATTACGACCGGTTTGTCCGCAATGCGCCCAACACCAAGGATCGCCGACTGCGGTGGAACGATGATCGGATCGAAGCTATCGATGCCGAAGCCGCCCAGGTTAGTAATTGTGAAGGTGCCTCCGCTCAGGTCGTCAGGCGTAAATTTTCCCGACTTTGCTCGTTCTACGAGCTGTTTAAATTCCGCCGAGACCGCGCCGAGCGACTTCTTGTCCGCGTTTTTGATCACCGGTACGATCAATCCTTCCTCGAGCGCGACAGCAACGCCGATGTTCTTTTCTGTATGAAGGCGTATCTCCTCGCCGACAAGCGCCGCGTTGAGCAGCGGGTGCGTGCCGAGGGCGAGCGCGACCGCTTTGATCAAAATATCGTTATACGCGAGACGCGCGCCATATATCTTTTCGACATCGGGCAGTAAACGGCTGCGGAACTCCGCGGCAGCGGTCATGTCCACCTCGAGCGTCAGCGTGACATGCGGCGCGCTGAACGCCGATTTGCTGACGTTATCGGCGATACGGCGGCGCATACCTGAAAAGGGAAGGGTCGAAGCAGAGGAAGGGGCGGCATCCGAACCTGCGGGGGAAACCGGACCGGAACCATTCGAGACTGCAGAAGTTGTCAGAGGCGGCGAGGTCTCGACAATCGGACGTGCGTTTTCAACGTGGCGCAAGACATCTTCGCGGCGCACACGACTTCCAGGCAGACCCGCTGCCAGATCATTCAGATCGATGCCAAGCTCGTCGGCGATCCGCGCAGCGAGCGGCGTTGTGCGGTTGGAAGGTGTAAAAATCGGTGAGGGAGACCGTTGCAGCCCCGGGTTCGCCAGGTAAGCGAGCACATCACGCTCGATCACCCGAGTATCGGGACCTGTCCCTTTCCCGACGAGAGCTGCAAGCGGAACTCCCTGCTCCCCCGCTAGCTTTCTGGCGCGCGGCGAGGCAAAAACCCTTGCCGGAGTAGAATCGGTCTCCCGCGACGCTATAGTGACAGTATCGTTCGCGGCAGTCGTGCTCGAATGTACCTCGATCCCGTTCGAAACTCCTGAAGTCGTATCTTGCAGAAGTGAAGCGCCAGAGTTCTGTGTGCCAACGCCTAATTCCGCGAGCAGCGCTTCGATCGACTCCTCAGCCTGCCCGAGAATTGCAATTGCCTCACGAACAGGCACGATCGTGTTCGCCGGAGCCAGTATTTTACGCAGTACGCCATCGATCGGAGACTCTACTTCGACGGTCGCTTTGTCGGTTTCGATCTCGAGGAGCGGAGCGCCCTTCCCGATCGGCTCGCCTTCCTGAACGAACCAGCGGACGATCGTGCCCTCTTCCATTGTCGAACCGGGCTGCGGCATCGTAATTATCTGCGCCATAGTAATTGAAGTCTCCATATGCGGTGAAAACGAGTCTGTGTGGTAGGATAATTCACCGCAAGTGGGTTTGTTTCCTTTGCGTTTACTTCCTTTTGTTTGCGGTAACTATTCACCCCCACTACCCTCTCTCGGAGCCTTGGGAGAGGAGATGAATGCAGATAGTCTGCCTGAAAGAACGAAACTGAAGGCAGGGTCAATCGTTACTATTTGCGTTTGATACCTTTTAGGACAATTTGTCACCAGTGGTATTGCAGCTTCTGCTCCGTGTTATGAGTTGCAGTCGACCCGCACGAATCAAAATATCAGCCCAGAAACCCTTTGATGGCAAAGCCCAGACCGATCGCTCCTAAAACCAAACTCCCATACCAGACCGGCCGTTGTTTCGTGAGTGCTGCGATCGCCGCGAGCGCGATTGCTACCTGTGTGAATGTTACGCAGTACGCGAAAATATGATGGGAGTGCATGAAGTGGTCGGATTGGTGTTCGCTCTCGTCGCGCTTCTTTTCGAGTTCTTTTGCCTGTTTGGTAATTTCTTCTTTTTTCGACTCGTATTTTACGGACTGATCTTTGTATTTCTGAGTGGAGGCTGCTCCAGCAGGTATGACTGCAAGCAGATCCGACGTCTGTGTTGCTGTATTGGCTTTGATGCCTGCCGCCTGATAATATGCCCATTGATCGGAAGCTTGTGCCTGATACTGGACGGCTTTGCTCTGTTCGAGCAGAGCTTCATTGACCAGTGTACCCGACTGCAGTGAGGCAACCGCAGCGATGACCGCGAGGATTGCGGTGCTGAGCGATATCCAGCGCAGCCATCCATTTTCGCCTTCATGTTCCCCATGTTCGTGCCCATGACGTATCTCTTCAACCTGTTCATGCTGCTCTCGTATGTCCATCTCCGGCTCTTCGGGCATTTCTCATCTCCTGATCATACTGATTTGTATCAGACCCTGTCTTCTCAAAGTGGGAGCAGTGTCTTGGGCTGCTTGACACGAGGCAGTTATCGCGTACATAATCGTTATAGTTACTGAGCGTGCTAGTCGAAAAAGTGGGTGGCATTGCAGTTCGGCAAGCTTACCCTGTTACATTCCTGGTTTTCAATTTCGAGCTATCGGAATATTCAGATCGAACCTACGATGACGAGTAGGAAGAGGATTCGAAGACAATGCCAATCGATGTCGGCAGGCTGCCGAAAATCGCTCTGTTTGCAGGGCTCTCGCCTGAGCAGATGCTCTGTATCGCTCAGCACACACGTGAACGAAACTACCGCGCTGAAATCACGATTCTGAATCAAGACGACCCGGGAGAGACCTTCTATGTGATCCAGCGTGGAACGCTGAAAGTCTCGACAACGCTTCCGGATGGGAAAGAGGTCTTTCTGGCACTGCTTGCGACCGGCGATACGGTCGGAGAAATGAGCCTTATCGACCTGGGCGGCCGCTCGGCTGATGTCGTGTCGCAGGAGGAAACAACTCTGCTGGCGATCGATCGTGTCGCATTCGACACCCTGATGAACGACGGCTCTACATTTCCGCGCAACCTGATGCGGATCCTTGCCCGCCGACTGCGTCTCGCGAATGTCCGTATCCAGGCGCACTGTACGCTCGATGTTTATGGAATGGTGGCATTCCAGATTTTAGAGTTCGGCGAACTGTATGGCGAAAAACAGCCCGACGAGAGCATCCTGATTCCGATCCGTCTGACACAGGGTGACATCGCAGAGCTGGTAGGCGCCTCGCGCGAACGAGTCAATCAAGTCGTTGTCGCCTACCGTAAGAAGAACATAATCTCCAGCGATGCGCACTTCTACATAACCATACACAAACCCGAGGAGCTGCGGAAACGTCTCCTCTAAGGTCTGTCAGAGCGATCTCTTACAGCCGCTACAAGCGGCAAAGTGAACCTGCTGCGACTATTCACCGGGGAAGTCCTCGCAATTATTTTCAGGATTCGCTTTCTGCTGACGCTTCTGGCTGCTTCAGTGGCAGCTTCATCCAGAACCGGGCTCCGTGCCCAAGTTCGCTTTCCACCCCAACCTGCCCATGGTGTGCGTTGGCAACGCTTTTCACGAAGCGTGTCCCGATGCCAGTTCCGCCCGGGGTTGTGCTCATCGCCTGCGGAGTAAAAAGAAGGTCCCGCACCCGCGTCGGAATACCTGGACCATCGTCCATCACCTCGATCAAGCAGTATCCACCCTTCGGAAATTCGCCATCCACGACAGCACTCGCGCGGATCCAAACATTGAAGGGACGCAGTTCGAGAACCTTACGTTTGACAGCATCATCAAGTGCGCCGAGAGCGTTGTTGACCAGATTGTACAGCGCTCGCCCGAGCAGACGACGATCGAATGCGAACGGCGGTACGCTCTCCATATTCTCTGTATGCAGCGTCACGTAGCGCTGCCGAGCAAGCATTTTCAGCCGCTCCAGACGCTCTTCGACGACCTCTTTGAGGTTACTGACGACGAGGTTGCTGGACTGTGTCCCCTTCACATAGTCCGCGATCTCTGAAACCATTTCCCGGATGTCGGTACAGCCGTAATGCACCGCCATTTCGGCGTCGGGGTACCATTCACGCAGTGGTTCGGTCGCACGTTTGACTGCTTCGAGGATGTCAGGCGGAGAGGCGTACGGCTCCTGCTGCAACTGGTCCAGGTCTTCATACATCGGCACAATGAAGGCGGAAACGGTCGTCTGCATCGTCGTCTCGATCGGCGTCAGATGATTCTTGATGTCGTGACTCAAATCGCCTACGGCGCGCGCAACCGCTGCCAACTGCGCCTCTTCATAGAGTTGTGCAGAGACGATTGCTGTCGCCGCCATGCTGCAGACCGTCTCGAGCAGCGCCTGGTCATCGAGATCGAACTGTTTGTGCCGCTTGTTCAGCGCCTGCATCACCCCGATCGTCTGCCCGCCGTGTACGATCAAGGGCACTGTCAGCATCGTACGCGTCTGGTAGCCTGTTTCCTCATCGAATCGCCGGTCGTAGCCCGCCTCGACCGTATCGGAAATGAGTAGCGATTGCCCGCTGCGATAGACGAGAGAAACCTTGGCGGAAGGATCGTTGGGATCGACCTCGCGTCCACGCAAATCGGCGGGACCTTCGACGTGTGAGAAGATCAGCCGGTCTTTCTCCCGATCGTACAGCAGCAATGACCCAGCATCTGCATCCACAGTTTCGAGGGATACGTTGAGCGTCTGCCGCAGGAGGGACTCAAGGTCTTTTTGCGAATAGAGCGCCGCACTCACACGATAGACTGTCGAAAGCTGCTTTTCGCGAAGCTCGAGCCGCTCGCGCAGAATTCGAATCGTTTCCGGTTCAATTAGGTCAGGGGGTTCTTCTGTCATGATCTATCTTTTACTCGCTGCTGTAGTATTTCTCTATCGAGCTCAGTATTACTGTGCTATGGTTTCTCTTTCGTTTTTGGAGTGTCGCCAGACGGTGCGGCTTTTGGATCAGTAACGGGTTTCGTACTGCCTTTTGCCTCGGTCACTCCAGAACGCTCGAACTCAACGGCATTCTTTCCGGCGTCCCCGGCATCGCCACTGCCAGTCCCAGACATCTTGATTATTTTGCCTGTGACCGCATTCAAATTGCCTGAGCCTTCGAAATGAATTTTGATCGATACCTGATCGCCTTTTGCAGGATTGATCGTCTTTGCAACGGAGTCGGTGACGATTTTCACTTTGAGTGTCGAAACGCCATCGAGTGTCTCTTTAGCGATGAGCGTGGCTTTACCAGAAAGTTTCGCCTCCGCATCCTTCACATCTGTGTCTTCGATTTTCCAGCTTTCGCCCACTTTGACGGGCGCAGAGGGGTATAACTGACCCTGGATTCTTCCGATACGTTCGAAGACCTGATTCACAAAAGCAGCCAACTGCTCATTGCCGCCTTTTGATTTGAAGCTCGTCATGTGTCCCTGTTTGTCCACGATCTGCGTCAATTGCGGCATCACAGCCGTCAGCTCCGTTTCGTTGTCGCCCAGTTTGCCGTCCGCTTTCTCGATATCGGTCACAATCGTGGTGGCACCATTGGGCTTCGATTCTTTGATTGTATCTACAACGATCATATGTATGATCACATCAAGAGTTGTCGAAGAGGTCTTCGGGTCCAGTTGTCGAATATGCACCATAAGTTTATAGCGGTCGGTTTCACCCTGCTGATAGACGCGCTTGATAGTATAAGCAGTGTCGTCTGTTACAGCGGCGCCAGGCTTAGTTTGCGCGTCGACTATCGCGGACGGCGGAGCGAATACCAGGCAGGCAATTAATCCTGCGCTTCTCCATACGGGCAAACTCACCCCTCGACCCTTTCGAATGTTTATCGAAAACTCGTACATCGTATCAATCTCCTATAATATTTCCATTTATCAGGATTGTATTCGAATCCCGCGCGGTGTATTACTGAGTTTTACCCTATAGTGCAGGTGGTTAGTCGGGAAGTTCACATTCTCTGTCGGTCTCAGCGCTCAACCCTCAGTCAGAGCAGTCTTTCAGTGCCATGATCTGGGCTTTTTGTTGTTCCTGAAGGGCAAGCAGCCAGTCTTCTATACGCCCAAAATGTCGCGCCCCGTTCGCGAGCATCGTTTTCTGCAGCGCTTCCGCTCTTCCTCCCGTAAAATCGCGCTCTCCAAAATGTGTATTTCCGATAAATACGATTTCTTTTCCTGACGTCTGTGCACTGAGCGCGATTTCGAGATTCGCATAGTTTCCATTGCCGAACGGCACGGGCGCGATCATAATCGAGTCTGCATCCTCCATCAGTGCGGCGCAGGCTGCACGCGCGATCGGTCCAATAGCGGAAAAGGGGGCTTCAACGACGGTCTGAAATTCGAGTGCTTCTGCAGCCTCCTGGTCCGTATCGAGACGGTTCAGAACCCCGGTTGTCACATGATAACCAGACCTACTAAGCGCGCCGAGAGTCTGCACACCAGATCCGCCACCGCATATTAAATGAATGCTCTGCGATGGCGCCTGCCCTGATTCTATTCCTGCCCCTGCCGGATAGATGGCAAGGAGTGTCGGCCTGCCAGTTGCGGCGTTACGCCCGATATGCGCCTGAGCGCCGTAGGCAATGCGGAGATTTCTGGCGGTCAGCACTGTTTCAGGCGCGCCCTCCGCGATCACTGCGCCCTCGTGCATCAAAATAAGCCGATCGCAAAACTCGGCTGCCTGATTCAAATCGTGGAGCGCAGCGAGCGCTCCAAACCCGCCCTCAGAAAGGTGGGTGCGCCTGCGCAGCAGTTGTAGCAACTCTACTTGATGCGTGATATCCAAGTGCGCAGTCGGCTCATCGAGGAGGAGCAGCGGAGTATCTTGCGCGAAGGCACGCGCCAGCATTACGCGCCGGTATTCCCCACCGGAGAGCGTCGTCACAGGTCGGTCTTTCAGGTGCAGGATATCTGCTTGCGCCAGCGCCTGCGTCGCGCACCGAAAATCTTCCGCGCTCGATCTGGTCCTGCCGGCACGGTGGGCATACCTGCCCATCAATACGACGTCCTGCACGATAAAATCGAATGCGGCTTTTTCCTGCTGCGGAACGAACCCGAGGATGCGAGCATAATCTCGAGATGAAAATCCGGATACGGCTTTGCCGTCCAATTGCACTGCTCCCGCTCGCGGCGGCAGGGTGCGTGCCAGCACGCGAAGGAGCGTCGATTTGCCGCACCCATTGGGACCGATAAGTCCAACGAACTCGCCCGTATTCAGAGAGACATCGACATGATGGAGTACCTGTTTTTGAAGGTAACCCGCTGCAATATGTCTTGCCGCAAGATGCATGATGGTTCATTATACCAGACGCCACACCGACTCATCAGCGGAGAACAGTCGGGTGTGATCTTATTCACACCTTTTTGGGAGTACACATAAAAACGCGCCGCAGTCTGACAGACCGCGGCGAGCAGAAGAAATCAAAACTAAAAAACTGACACCTCACTCAATTGGCGTTAATGAGCAGAGGAAAAGTGTGAATAGCGCAAAGTCGGAGTCATCGCAAGGGCACACTCTATTTCCATAACTGAAGAATTGCCAGACAAAATAGGCGGGCGTGACGACATTCCCCCCAGAAGTCGCCACGCCCTGTATTTCCCTCACAGTTTCGAGCAGGCTCCCTGTCCTGCCTTTCCCCGGGAGAGTACGGCTACATCGGACGCCCCCCGCGTCGAAGTAGCACGACTGGAAAATTGTATAGTGTAATTATAACACTGTCAGCCAGATTTGACAAGTGGTTTTATCAGTTTTTTGAATAATTTTACAATATATTTTCTGAGCAGCCCCTGATGGTGCGTTTGTCACTGCTTTTCAGATTAGAATAGCGCGATATTGACGGTATTTTATGTGAAAGCACCGAGCATACAGTTCGTACGCCGATTCACAATCTTGCGCCAGTAATGAGGCAGAAACCTGGTAAACGATAACTTGAGGGATAGATGGGTTAACGCGCGATCGGCGAGGAGAATTTTCTGCGTAGCAGGCATCAGGACAGAAAGCTGGAATTATGCTGACGCTAGCAATGTGGGCAAGGGATTTACTCGTTGCGGGGCGACTGCGAGGGGGCTGGAAAGCGGGAGCGAACGATCGATAGAAAGTGGCTGAGGTCCTCAGCGGTGAAGTCGACCGGCAACTCCTTCGGCAGTTCTCTGTTCACAGACAGTCCATTGCCGCCGACAACGATCTGGAAATTCCGCTCGCCATCAGCAGAACGCAGGCTATCGAGACTCAGGATAAGTTCGCGTGCCGCATCGATCTGCGTTTCCATTGCGCAGGAGATCACGATCAGATCGGGGCGTTTTGCCGCTGCCATACGGATAAAGCTCTCGGCTGGCACATTTGCGCCAAGGAAAACCGTGTCCCATCCGATTTCTCTCAGTCCATCGGCTAGCATTCGCAGCCCGAAGGAGTGCCAGTTGTCTACCACACAGCCAAGCAGCGCGGTGTGTCGCGTGTGCATAACTGGTGTACGAAAATGCGCGACACGCGCCATCATACGTTCGGTGATAGCAGAGGCATGATGTTCGTGCGCCTCATCTATCTCACCACGCTCCCACATATCGCCAATCATATTGAGCGCAGGACCAAACACGTGCGTGTAAATAGTTTCAAGAGCGCCGTTTTCTGCAAGCATCACATTGACCAGAGCGTTGGCGGTCTGCTCATCTCCCCTGAGAAGACTGTCGAGATAACGGCTGCGCCACAATGAAATTCTTACATCAGTGCCGTTCGCCTCAGAATTCCCCCGGACGGTCGGCTCGAGTCCGACGCCATTATTGATAGTTTTCTTACGGAGACGTTTGCTCTGTTTCGCGATCGGCGGACAATTGTCATCCGACCTATTGGCGTCGGCGGAGAGATGAGGTCGACCTGCAGCAGGTACAAAATCGCTTTCTGCATGGAGGATGGACTTTGTGTGGGGAGATGCGCCTGGCGCGTCGCTGTCGGCGGAAATGGGAGGCGATGCGGAGAAATCAGAAGACTGCGGAGTAGCGTTCGCAACGAATTCATGCGTTCTAAGCAGGACTTCTGCATAGGGAGTCGCCAGAAAATAGTGTACGCAGCGTCCGATTCGCTCCGCTCCTACGATCCCCTGCTGCTTCATTTTCGCAAGGTGGTTCGAAACATTGGGCTGTTTGAGATTCGTTGCGGCAACGATCTGAGACACCGACTTCGAACCAAAACGAAGATTTTTGAGTATCGCTCGACGTGAAGGCTCTGACAGCGCCTGATAGAGTGCATCCGATTCATTCGTGATATGCATTTTTTTCGCCCTACCCACATTGCAAGACGCACAACGAACCTGCTTTTACTTGTCCATTGCGGGCACTCTCTGCGCGCTGCTATGGAAAGCAGGACTTCAGATATATTCCTCAGACAGTATACCGATGCTGATACCAGTTGTCAATTATATACAGTAGTAAATTTCGCTAGCGTCTGCAAATACAGGGCTCAGGTGAGGGCATAACTATAGCCGAGAGTCTTCGTGGACACTCGGCTATAGTCTCTTGTTGGAATAGCGTCACTTACGCTTTTACGCAATCTATCCTGACAGTGACTGGCTATACTTTCATATCGACGAGGCGCCCTAGACCATCTTCACTTTCAGGATTCGGAATGTTCCTTTCGGAGCCGATATTCTGCCGAATCCGAGCCAGTTGGCTGCTCAAATGCGTATCTAGCTGAGCCGCCAAATGCTTCTCGCGCGGCGGCTGAGGCGGTGTCTCCTGGGCGGGATTCAGTGTTCTGACTGGCGCAGACCCATCGCTAAAGTCGATAGTACCGGCATACGATGTGATTTTGGACATGGTTGTCTCCCTACTTTCCGGGCAACAGATACCCACACGCACAAGATCACGCACCTGTTTCTTACCTTCTATTCACTGTGTTTCAAGAATCAAACGTTTCAGGATATCCGCTTCAGTGACGGGTCTCCGAGCATCCGCAAAAACATCCAGTGATAGAGAATAGGTAGAATTGTGGAGATTCGGTAACGTTCATTCTCAAACGAAGTATACTACGCCTTTTCTTATCGCGCATCTGTATTCGTACCAGAAATCAGCATTCCCACAGGAGCGGTTCAACACTACCAGTATTTAGAGCTATAGATTATATGTTCGACTGGCGCAGCAAACAGTGCCGCTACGGAAAACAGCGAACTTCATTTGTAACTATTCACCCTGTCTCCAATTGCGTACTTACAGGCAGAATATCTGCAGTCACTCCCCTCTTCCCGAAATTTCGGCCGAGGAAGCAGCAGTGAGGATGAATAGTTACCTTGATTTCAACAAACTTGAGCAGGCGATCGGTTTTGACAGTTGCCCTGCACACAGAGAGTAAGACTGCTCATTGTGACGGCATGTTCCCATCTAAAGTATATATCTGCTCAGATCTTCATCCTTAACAATATCTCCGAGACGCTCCCGAACGAATTCTGCATCGACTGTAATCTGTTTGTCCGGCATATCGGGCGCATCGAAAGAGACCTCTTCGAGCAGTCGTTCGAGAACTGTGTGCAGCCGCCGCGCGCCTATATTCTCGTTTCGCCGATTGACCTCAGCAGCTACGTGCGCCAGTTCCACAATTGCATCCTCCGTAAACTCGACTCGAACGCCTTCGGTCTCCAGCAGCGCCGTATACTGTCTCGTGAGGGCGTTTCGTGGCTCGGTCAGAATACGCTGGAAGTCGGCTTCGGTCAAATTTTCGAGTTCGACTCTTATCGGCAGCCTGCCCTGCAGTTCCGGGATCAGATCGGAAGGTTTGGAGACATGAAATGCTCCGGCAGCGATGAACAGCATGAAATCGGTGCGTACCGGTCCATATTTTGTGTTGATGGTGGAGCCTTCGATAATGGGTAGAATATCGCGCTGTACCCCTTCACGAGAAACATCAGGACCGCCGCCCATCCCTCCTCCTCGTGATGGACCCGCGATTTTATCGATTTCATCGACGAAAATTATGCCGCTCTGCTCGGCCCGCTCGACCGCTTCTCGAACCAGGGCGTCACGATCGATCAGCATCTGCGCCTCTTCCTGCGTAAACATTTGCTTCGCCTCGCCAATTGAAACGCGCCGCTGCTTTTGCTTTTTCGGGATCATTCCGCCGAGGACGCTCTGCATATCCATGCCCATCTCTTCCATACCCTGCGGCGAAAACACCTGCATAAACGGCGTGTTCTGGCTCTCCTCGACGGTGATATCGATCTCGTCCGCATCACGCAGCCCCGTGGCTACTTGATCGCGCAGTCGTTCTCGAATCCGTTCTCGCCGTGCCTGATCCTTGCGTTCTTCGGCTTCCGCCTCCGATGTGTCGGGCTTTTCACGTTCGTCCTTCATCTCCGATTTTTGCTCCAGCGCAGGTGACGATTCGCCTGGTGTCTCTCTGGCATCGAGATTACCCATCAGTGTGCCCATCATGCGCCTGATATCGTTGGAGAGATCGGGCATTTCGCCGTTCTCAGATCCCCTGCGCCGCCCTTTCTGCGGAGGCTTGCTCGGCTGGAGGATATCGACAATGCGATTGACGGCTCGCTCTTCCGCCGCTTTTTGCACTTCGATAACCTTCTCTGCTTCGACCATCCGGATCGATATCTGGACGAGGTCGCGTATCATCGAGTCGACATCGCGCCCAACATAGCCCACTTCCGTGAACTTGGTGGCCTCGACTTTGAGGAAAGGGGCACGTGCCAGCACCGCGAGCCGGCGGGCAATTTCGGTCTTGCCTACGCCGGTTGGACCGATCATGAGGATATTTTTCGGTATGACCTCGTCGCGCAAATCATCAGCCAGCAGACGACGACGGTAGCGATTTCGAAGTGCGACCGCAACCGCTCGTTTCGCGTTTTTCTGACCCACAATATATTTGTCGAGTTCGGCAACGATCTCTCGCGGCGTCATATCTTGATTTGTTTCTGCCATCGGTGATTCGATATCCTTTTTGAACGACCGGTTGAATCGAGTGATCTGTCCCTCGCGCGGAGTACGGGTCGACGAGCGTTCATAATTTTTCTGTACCGGAAATCCTGTGCTTTTCGAGGCTGATTTTTCTTTCGGAATCGGCAGTGACTATCGCACATACACGGAAACTCATTATACACTTTTCCAGCGGAATACGCGAAGTGCCGTACGGCGGAAGACCCGGCGAAACTAAATTCGTCGGGTCTTTCGATCAAGTCTGCAATTCCGTAGCAGTTGCTTTCGGTGCGAGAATCAAATTAGGGTATCGGCATGAACGTGCCGTCTTCGAGAGGAATCGCAGGAGACGGAGTACACTGCTGAGCAATGAAACGCTCGGTAGCGAGCTTGGCATGTCCGTCACAGAAATAAGCGACACGTACAGGACCCTTGGAATCATGGCGCAGAGCGAGTGGGCCGGTGGCAGCGTCCTTCCAGCCCTGTATCGCGTCGGTCATCCCCGCGTGAAACGAAGTGACCTCCGCGCCGAAATAAGTCTCCGCCGGGAGATGAACACCTGCAAGTGCGCCGAGTCGCGCGAGGGCGCTATTAAGGCAGTAGCTGGAGCCCTCTACCTTCCATATCTTCTCGCCCTGCGAAGGATCGGCGGGAACCATATCTTTCGGAATACCGTTGTCGCTCGGACACTTGAAAACATTCAAATCCTTGACATATGGCATTGCAAAAACGCGGGCATCGTAGGCTGCCTGATCGGTCTTCGGAAAGTGTATCGGGTCGTCGGCAGGCAGAGTTGGTTTACGGCGGGGGCGGCAAGACTTACAGGGGAAAGGATTCGGCGTCGTGTACTGGTACTCTGCGTTTGCACCATTTATTGTGTTGGTCGGCGGAAACGTTTCGTCGTTGTCCTGCACGTACATCATCCAGTTCAAACCAAGCTGTTTGACGTTGGAGAGGCAGGCCGTGCGTCGGGCGCTCTCGCGTGCACGGGCAAAAACTGGGAAGAGAATGGCGGCGAGAATCGCAATTATCGCGATAACGACGAGCAGTTCGATCAGCGTGAAGCCTCTTCGTGTCGAGGTTGGGCTGGAATGCAATGGAATAGAGTGCAATTTGTTTCTCCCAGATAAAATGGACTGCTAAAGACTCGAAAGGAAGAGTGATAAAAAAGTGTGCGCTGACGATTTTACATCTGTGACGATTGGTACTTCAAGCGCTGGTTGTCGCGCTGTCCGACACGAGTTTTCCATCGTGCAGAGTTATCTGGCGGGGGGCGCTCGCCGCAAGAACAGGGTTGTGCGTGACGACGATCACCGTAAGACCGTCCAGGTGGAAGCGCTGCATCAGTTCCAGGATCGCCTCGCCATTCGCGCTATCGAGGTTGCCGGTCGGTTCGTCGGCTAACAGGAGACGCGGCGAGTTGATGAGTGCGCGGGCGATTGCAGCCCGCTGCATTTCTCCTCCGGAAAGTTCGTGTGGACGGTGATCGCTGCGATGCGATAGCCCAACTTTATCAAGGAGTTCCCTGGCGTAATCTCGCGTCTTACGACGGGAGAACAGCGTGGGCAGCAGCACATTTTCAGCCACCGTCAGCGTCGGTATCAGCCCGAAATGCTGGAACACGAAACCGACAGTTTGTCGGCGCAGTCGGGTCAGCGCAGCATCCGAAAGGTTTGTCGTCGACTCGCCATTGAGCAGAAGCGTTCCGCTCGTCGGAGAGTCCATACAGCCAAGCATGTGGAGAAGCGTCGTCTTTCCTGCGCCAGAGGCGCCGACTATAGCGACGAACTCCCCTTCTCCGATCGTAAAAGAGACATCGTCGAGGGCATGAACCTTTTCGACGCCCCGCGTATAGATTTTTGTCAGCCCTCGCGCTTCGACGATTTTATCGACCGCTTTGATTGTAGATGGCAGTGACCTGCCCCCTTTGTGAGGAGCGAAAAATGAGTTAGTCCTCGCCTGTCTGATTGGTCGTTTGCTCGGCTGCAAACACCAACAGCATCTGCCCACTGTCGTCTTCCTGCGGGTTCATTTGCCACTCGTGCTTGAACTCC
>JBBQPY010000120.1:0-16245 GCA_038216735.1 Chthonomonadales bacterium | reverse complement strand
GTTGCCGCTTCCAGCCCTCGACAAAGGCTTCGGGTGTCTTCATTGCCAAAGCCGTGTGCGGTCGGTCTGTATTGTACTCCTTTCGCCATTTCTCCAAGGTTTCCTGGGCTTCCTGCATAGAGAGAAACCAGTGTTGATCCAGGCACTCTGTTCGCAGTTTGCCGTTGAATGACTCGACAAACGCATTATCCGTCGGCTTGCCAGGGCGACTGAACTCTAAATGCACCCCGTTTTTGTGTGCCCAGGCGTCCAGTACTTTGCTGATGAACTCTGGTCCGTTGTCGACGTGAAGGATGTTGGGCTTCACTCCGCTCATGATCAACCGATCCAGAGCGGCCACGACTTTCGCGCCGGACAGGGAGAAATCCACCGCCAGAGCGGGACTAACCCTGCTAAAGTTATCCACTAACGTCAGCACCCGAAAACGCCGTCCATCGGCCAGACGGTCGGCCATAAAATCCATGCTCCACCGTTCGTTAGGAGCATTGGCAGGTGGACAGGGAACCCGCGAGACGCTGACCCGTTTCTTGGCGCGCTTGAGGCGAAGCGAGAGACCTTCTTGCTGGTAAATCCGATACACCCGTTTGTGATTGACCTGCCAGCCTTCGCGTAAGAGCAGGACATGCAGACGCCGATACCCATAGCGGACCCGGGAAGCCGCCAAATCGCGGAGCCGTATCTTCAAGGCAGACTGGTCTTTTGCCTGACTGCGATAATAGAACGTCGCCCGATTGAGACGAACCAACTGGCAGGCTTTCCTCAGAGGAATTTTGTAGCCGACCAAGAGAAACTCCACCAGGATTTTCTTCTGGGACGGCCTCACAGCTTTTTTGCAATCACCTCTTGAAGCATATGCTTGTCCAAAACAAGGTCAGCGACGAGAGCTTTGAGCCGTTTGTTCTCGTCTTCGAGCTGCTTGAGGCGGCGTACTTCGACCACGCCCAATCCGGCGTACTTTCGCTTCCAGCGGTAGAAGGTTTGTTCAGTGACACCGATTTTGCGACAGGCATCGGCGACGGAAGTTCCGCCCTCAACCGAGTGCAAGGTGGCGACGATTTGCTCCTGAGTGAAGCTCTTTTTCATGATCTGGTCTCCTCAAGAGGGGAGGTTCGGGAAATGCCCGCTCCTCACCTTCCGAAGTGTCCAGATTTCGGGGAATGTGTCAATTGCTCCCTATTGTCAGAAAGCAGCTACGTAGAAATATGTGTCATCGACCGCTCTTATTTCTCATAATTTTTATGGCGTTGACATCATCCTTGACAAATGCCTATGCGGATGAAGTGAGTGAAAGCTATATTCTGCCCATGGAATATGACGTAACCCTGTCTCCGATGCCCATTATCCGTATGAGCATCAATGGCAGCCGCCCACTGAGGTTTGTGGTCGATACCGGAATGACGGGAATGATGCTATTAGATCGGAAGACAGCCGATAAATTAAAACTGAAGCCCACCCGCAAGAAAAAGACGATGGATCCCGGCAACGTGCAGGTTCACGGCGTCGCGGTCAATAGCATTGTGGCTCTGGGCATTGACGAAGACAATAATGTGGGCATCGGAATCACCGAAGTCTATGCTGCCGACCTTCCCATTCTACAGGAGAGTTTTGCAGTTCGCGCAGACGGCATTTTAGGACAGGGGTTTCTGCCGCCGGGAAGAATTTGCTTCGATTTCGCGGCTAAGAAGCTGATTATAACTCTTGGCAAAGGACCGCACCCCGCGATTAAGGACGCGATCGAGGTCAGCCTCCAAAAAAAGGAGGATGGCTATTACGCTACAGCATTGCTCAACGAGCGCGTACCTGTTCTATTTCTTCTCGACACAGGCTCTAAATCGACGACTGTTGCGTTCAAGTCCGTGAAGAACCTGAAAGCCCTTGCCATATCCTCTGCCATGCATGCTACTCTAGCTGGCTGGAGCGAAGCGATAGAAGTACTGATCGGATCATTGGAAATAGGCGGAACTTCCTATTCCAAAGTGACGGTGCTTTCCAACGTAAGCAAAACGATTCAGTACGGCAAACATAAAGAGGAACCAAACGATGCGATCTTGGGTCTGAATTTCCTCAGTCGTTTCCGTGTCACGCTGGATGTACCGGGCAGGAAGATGTATCTCGAAGGCGCGGGGGAGGATTCACCCGACGCGATCACAGGGAAAGCAGAGGTCCTCGTCTCAAAAAAAGGGCAGAACTACTACGTGAAGTCTGTCGAAAAAGCCTCGCTGGCAGAGCAAAGCGGGGTCGAAGTGGGAGCGCGTCTGATTTCAGTAGACGGCAGAAAGATTATGGATCTGCCGATTGCCGTTGTCCAGAAGCTCTTAAATAAGTCTGCTGGTGATCGCGCTGAACTTCTGTTGGAATCGAAGAACAAGAAGACGCCTTATTCGTATATGCGTTCCAGTTGGTACTCTGCGTCATCTAAAGCAAATCTAGAAACAAATCCCTTGGGTGCAAAGAACTGAGAAATTGTATTTTAGATCTTCGACAATGTGGGCAATCTGACGAGCGTCACTAACCAGAACAGTGCGGCGACCGTGCTCTCCAGCTCTGAACACACTTCCCCTTAACGGACGTTGCCTTATGGTCCCAGCGGCCATAATTACAGGCGAAAGCTCAGACGCCGAGACACATGAAATCTGGGACGGTGTTCGAGAGGTATCGCTTTATGGTGTAGGCGATACTTGAATGTTGGCGAGGTATTTAGACAACCCTTGTAGGTAGGTGCGCGTCTCGCTATCTGCGGCCCGGTCGATAGCACTGTCGACCGCCTTGGAAACCTTCGACAGTTCCGCGGCGAAAACTTTCAGGGCCTCACCCGATGCGCGTCCGGGCAGTTTTAGCCCTTGACCCCTGGACGGATCTGGCGGCGCCACGAGGGCTATGAGTTCCTCGACGTAGATCCGCTGGACTATCTGTCGCTGCGAACGCACCGCCACCTTTGGCTCCTGAAGCTCCCGGCAGAATGCCTCGTTCAGGTCGGCGACGAGGTCGCCGAGGGAATAGCCGGACTCCACGGCATGCGCCGTGAGACGCAGGGTGTGTTTCTCGTCGAGTAGGGCGTACAGAAAATTGGACTCGGAATCGCGAAGAAGCATAATCAGAATTTTTTGTTCGTCCCACCGCTTCACGTACGCGGCCTCATTAAGGTAAGCGGGCACGCTAAACGCTTCCTCGTTCAACAGCCGGAACGCTTCACGCTTCAAGGAGCCGGGGACAGGGCTGCTCACGATCTCGGCCACACCCTTCAATGATCCGGTCCACTGCGACGAAAAGCTGAATGGTATATTTGTGCCCGCCACGAGGCCGGCATCGGTCCAAGTGGTCAGGCGCTTATGGATACGCCGCAGGTTTCCCATGTACAGCCGCGTGCGCGTCAGGTGTTCCTCGGCCCAGGCGGGCCATGCAGCGTCTGCTTTGGGAAGGTGCTCCCACGGGTCGATATCGCCGAACGTACCTTCCTCACGTGTGTAGCGGAGCCATGGCGTCTGCTGGGCGTCGATCGCCCATTGGTCAAGTACCGTCTTTTCTGCCAGCGGAGTAGGAGCGGTGGGAATATCCGTATAGCCCCACCGGATCGCGAACACATCGAACGCGCCGACACGCGGCGTGAGGCCAGCCTCGACGGATACATGGTCATTGGGTTGTGCGACCCTGTTGAACGCGTTGTACCCCATCACGGTCGGGGCGGAGCCCTCACGGGCGGTGAACTTCGGGTCGCGCAGCCTGGCGGCGGGAAACGTCGACATGAAATTGTGATCTAACCCAACGCCGTGCCCCATCTCATGGGCAGTGAGTGTCCGGACTGCGGAATCGAGAATCCGGTCCGGGACCGGAAAGTCCGCTGCTGCCGTGTCGCTCCCTCCGGCATGGAGAAAGTACTCGTTGCGGTGGTCCCACATGGTGTCCCCAAAGAGCGTCACCACCGCGGAGATAAGCTCGCCACTGCGAGGATCGGAAATTTTCCAGCAGTTTCCTCCTAATCCGCCCGTCCACCAGACCGTGACACCATGGCGCAAGTCGAACGGCGACCAGTCGGGGTCGGTCGGAGAGGCTTGCTTGATGGTCAAAGCGTTTTTGAAGCCAGCGGACTCAAAGGCTCGCTTCCATTCCTTGATCCCCTCCATCACCTGTTTTCGAAAACGAGTGGGTACAGAGGAATCCATGTAGACGACGATCGGGTCGAGCGGTTCGGATACCAGTAAGGTGGGGTCTTTTTTCACCAGGCGCCATCGCTCGATGTTACGACCGTTGGACGAGTAATTGACCCGGCCGTCTGAGAGCCGGAGACGCATCGTATCCTTCGGCAGAGATAATATGCTCCACTGGAGTCCGATCGGTCCTTCTTTACCCTCTGTGGTGGCGTTTAGTTCCACGCGGTCCGGCAGCGGGCTGGCGCGCGTGAAGCGCACCGCATCCGGTCGTGTGGCCCATTTGCCGTGGAACCCGAGTTTGCTCTGCTGCAGCAGGGCTTGCGCGTCGATGAACAGGCCATGGTCATCGGCCCGACGTATGATCGCAACTTCAGCCAGCGTTTCGCCGCCCTCATCAAGCTGTTTGTCCACACCGGCCATGGCCGTATGCCGCCGTACTCGAAGCATATTGCCCGGTTCTTCAGTGAACCGAACGATGGCATTCGCAAAGGGAGACCATGGAATCGGACCATGATTCGGCCCCAGTCCCGGCACATTCTCGAACTGCGGGTCGGTTGTGCCGCTCGTGATCCTCCCGACAATC
The DNA here is from genome assembly GCA_038216735.1 of Chthonomonadales bacterium. Taxonomy (GTDB): domain Bacteria; phylum Armatimonadota; class Chthonomonadetes; order Chthonomonadales; family Chthonomonadaceae; genus JBBQPY01. The sequence continues at coordinate 11,514 of JBBQPY010000120.1, read as the reverse complement.
AACAGGTCACAGCCCAGGAGGGCGCGCGGGATCTCCAACATAAGCTTCCCATCGTCCAGCTTCGTCGTCACGATGCCGCTTCGGGAAGGCCGCACCTGTTTGGCCACGTTATCGGCCGCCATGATCACTTCTTGATGGGAGTGTGCGCCCACGTTCCATTTCACCTCCTGTGCCAGAGCGTGCAGAGGAACCATAGTGACAAGCCCGACTGCCACTGGAATTGCGCTCCGAAGTAAGGATAGGAACGTTGTGAACTTCGCGCACAACATGCTTGCAGAGCGGTACAAAAAATTCATTGTCTTTCTCCTGGAAATCGGCCTGCCTTGAATATGGTGAAGCAAGTCGGGTGTGTGAAGGCATATGAGAGCATAGGGGGCTTGGATCAAACTGCATACAGATCGGCAAAGAGACGGACCTTACGGATTTTTTCGACTCTTTAAGGCGATAGGCGCTGCCTAGAGTTGCCAGATCTGGGTGCGTCGATCGATCCAAAGGGCGTGAAATGTGCCACAGGCATCGGCGGCCAATCCGCTCCTATGGCCGAGTAAATTCGGAACACCATGCCCTTCCTGAATTACGCTCGGCGGATAACCCTGGGCAAAGTAGGTCTTTTTTTCAGAGATGCAGACGCTCGGCTCCCACGTTTCCCCGCCGTCCTGCGACGCATAAACCTCGGACTTACACCTTTAGGGTGACCTCGGCGTAGATGGCGGTAGGACGATCCGTGCTTACGTGGACGTTTTGGCCCTCACGGTATGGGTTTACAGATTGCGGGAGCAGCCGTCGAGCCTGTTCTTTCTTCTGCAGCCCCCACTCCCGATGGAGGCAAGCATGGTATGTGTCAAAGCTATCAACAGCATGTCCGCCTGCGTGACGAATAGAAAAGAGCCTTTGTGCATGATTTCTCCAATTCCGACAGACGAGTACTGTCGCGCCTACGGCCCAGCCATAGGGGCAAGATCGCGACGAAGATCGCGATAATAGCTATTCGTGCCAAACGGATCAATGAATCATAGACTATATCGTCGTCCATCCATCTGCTGTCACGTTTATAAGAGAAAGAGGAAGGATGTCCAGGCTGCCTTCCTCTTTCTCTACTCTCTTTTTACTGTGTTCCTTCTAAACGTCAGGGAGTGGGTGCCTCTGCTGAACCCGGATCTGCATCTATTGCTTTACCTGCACTACAACCAACGTTCGGCAGACCGGGGGCGCTTTCCGCCCCGCCCCTTAGGACTGCGCCGCCACCTGTAGGTGGAAACGCTCTGGGAGCACCGAACGCCTTCCCGGCGAGCATCGGCAAACCCTCTGGCTCCGCAAATGCACTGGAGGCAGCCTTCGTCTTCCGTCTGGTTGAGGTGCCAAGTGCAGCGGATGCGTCTGCCTGGGGGCCAAAACTGTTTGCAGAAGCGGGGTGCCTCGTTGCTTTGTGTGTGCTCGATGGAGAAGTGCCGGTCCCGAAGGCTTCGCTGTCCGCCGCGCCGGAAGAAGGGACGTACGAACCATGGTAAAGATGCGAAACATCTTGTACGTCAGGAACTGCCGTGGCAGGACCAGCGGAACCGAACAGGGTCGGAGCTTGCTTGCTAGCCCTTCGGGACGTCGGATCGTGCAAGAGAGCAGAAACCTGTCTCGCCAGCCCTCTCATAATCGACGTCGATCTTTTCTGATTGTGTAGAGGCAGGGGTCTGGCGTCACTCCGACGGGTCTCGGCATAACGTTGTGTCGCAGACGATGGACTGCTTGCTCGTACCAGTGCGGCCGGCGATGCTACCACGCACACCAAAACCAAGATTGTCAGCGACGCGATAGCGGCCTGACCCCACGGATGGAATGGCTCTCGCAGGGGCGAAGACATACCCGCAATGCGGCGGATACGCTGCAGCAGATTCCCGCCGTCCGCCCCTATCGCAAAGGAGGCTGGCGTGTATCGCAGGTCTTCCAGGGTAGCCAAGGCCCGTGCGTAGAGGACGCGGCTCCCACAGAACTGAACGGCCATATCGTCGCAGCAGTTCTCCCGCTCCTGGCGGATCTGTCGAGACACCCACCAGGTGGCCGGGTGATAAAACAACAGCGTTTCCAGAGCGGTCTGCAGAAGGTTTATCAGATAGTCATGCCGCCGAATATGGGCCAGTTCGTGGGCAATGATTGACTCTAGCTGCCTGGCAGACAGACCTGTGAGTACGCTCACAGGCAGCAGCACCGTCGCCTGCAGACAGCAGCCAATGACCGCTGGGACACCGACCCGGGCGGACTCAACGACACGCACAGTTCGCGAGATACCCATGCGGCGCGCCATATCCGTGACTCTGTCTTGCAGGCTTTTTTCCACGACGCGCAGATCGCATCGAGTGAGTCGGCGGACGTACAGCCAACCGCCCAGAAGGCGTAAAGAAAGGCACAGGACGCTCATAAGCCATGACACTACGAGAAGAGAGTAAACCCGGCCGCCTCCCTTCGACGCGAACATACGGAAAGGAGGGTCAACCTGTTGGAAGTGGGTAACGACAGGTGCGGTGATCAATGATGGCCCTGACTCGAAAAAACGGAGGTGCACCGATGCCGGCATTTGCCGAGCTTGGAAGGTTTGCGAGGTTCCTGATAGGTATACCCAGGGATTTTGCAAGGCCAGCATCGTCACGACTGGGCAGGCGGCCAGCATGACCAGAGCCGTACAGGCGGCGAAGTATCGTGCCTGGGCAGTGCGATGGTGAAGCCTACGGAGTATAGAGGCCAGCAACGCAGTTATGAGGAGCCCCTGCCAGAGGAAATGTAGGAGCGAGACTCCCAGTGCCTGTACCAAGGGACTAAACAGTAAAGATTGAATCGTATTCATGTGTTCTCTCTTTCCAGTGCATCCAGCAGCCTGCGAATCTCGGCGCGATCCTCAGGCGAGGCTTTATGGGTCTCTAATGCATGCATGACCAGTTTCTGTGCAGAACCGTCGAACGCCCTTTTCAACAGGTCGTTCATCAAGCTGTTCTGGGCGGTCTCTTCCGAAGGCACCGCACGAAAGATGTGTGCCCTCGCGCTATCGTCGCGCACCACCAGTCCCTTTTCCGCCATGATCTGCATCAACTTTAGGATAGTCGTGTAGCCGACCAGAGCGCCCTCACGGGAGAGTTCCGTATGCACGTCACGCACGGTGCAGGGGCCGTGCCTCCAGAGCACGTGAAGGATGCGGAGTTCAGCATCCGTAGGGTTTTTAACGGGACTGGGCGTCATGCGAGTCTCTTTCTGGGCTGCTGTCGGTACGTCAGACGAAGGTCTTCGTACGTATTATATACGAAGACCTTCGTAGTTGTCAATAGATACATGCTGAATTTTACATATCCTGCCTTGTGAATATTTCAGCAGGTGTCCCGACCGTTCCGAAGGTACCGCTCGTAATGATCTATATGCCGCAGATCAATGTATGTCAATATGATAAATTGGTTCGAGTAATATCGTGAAGATATGAGCATTTATGGAAGTGGGTGAACTAACCACAATTGGAGGAAAATAGTGTTATGAATTGGACTTCCCACGAATAGATGGTTCTCGCTCACTTTGGGTGCAGTGAGCAAGCATTAGTTAAGTCCGGTATGATGGTGTAAATTGTAGGCCAGGTAGACAATGGCCCTTCTCTCGCTGGTACGATGTAAGCGACCAAGCACACATCGCCAGGAGGAGAGAATGAGCCAGTATCAGATTACCCTTGACGCCGCGCAGTTGCAAGCCCTGTTCCAAAATGACGGTTTGAAGCCCCTTTTGGAGCAAGTCTTGAACCAGGTGCTGCAAGCCCAGGTCAGTGAGCAGATCGGCGCGCAACCGCATGAACGCAGCGAGGAACGCACGGCTTACCGCAATGGGTATCGCGAACGTGACCTGACCGCCCGCATTGGAACGCTGACGCTGCGCGTTCCGAAACTGCGGCAGGGCACGTTCACGCCCGACTTGTTTGAACGCTACCAGCGCAGCGAAACGGCTTTGCTGTGTTGCCTGGTCGAGATGGTGGTGCAGGGCGTCAGCACCCGCAAAGTGTCTGCCATTGTGGAAGAACTCTGCGGGGAAAGCGTGAGCAAGTCCAGCGTGTCGGCCTTGTGCCAGCACCTCGATCCGCAGGTAAGTGCCTGGCGTAACCGCGACCTCTCGCAGAACACGTATCCGTTTGTGATCGTGGATGCGCTTGTCGTGCGGGTACGTGAGAACGGGCGGGTTCGCCCCCGCAGTCTGCTGGTTGCCTGCGGCGTCAACGCCGAGGGCTACCGGGAAATCCTGGGCTTCGCCCTCGGCGATAAAGAAAGCGAGATCAGTTGGGCGGCGTTCTTTGTCGGTCTCAAGCAGCGTGGCTTAGCCGGCGTAGACCTGATTGTCAGTGACAGCCACGGCGGTCTGGTCAGCGTCATCCGCACCCACTTTCAACAGGCGCAGTGGCAGCGCTGTCAAACCCACCTCAGTCGCAATGTGCTGGAGGTATGTCCCAAGTCGGAACACGATGCCTTACACAAGGCGCTGCGGCGTGTGTGTGAAGCCGACACGCAAGACGAGGCGCGTCAGCAACTCACGACCTTGCTTACGGAGTTTACCAGCCGTGCGCCCAAGTCCTGTGACTGCCTGGAAGCGGCTTTCGATGATGCCACCGCTGTGCTGAGTTTGCCGCAATCCTATCGTAAGCGGCTGCGAACCACCAATAGCCAGGAGCGGCTCAATGAGGAGATACGCCGGCGCGAACGGGTGATTCGCATCTTTCCGAATGAGCCATCGGTCGACAGGCTGATGGGCGCCTTACTGATGGAGTTCGATGAAGCGTTCTCCACCAATCAGCGGTACTTCGACATGACCGAGTACCACCGCTGCAAACAACAGCAGCAAGAGGCCGCTTAACAGCCGCTCAACCAGTGAGAGAAGTTACACCAACATTTTGGACTTGACCGCATAATGAAAAATAGGGAAGGAGTCTCTTATTGCCAGCATGAACGTAGTGATGATCATCTTCGATTCAAGCAATCGCCCAACTGATTTACTGCTCTGTACGCCCCCGCTTTCGCTGTGATCTGCTGGATTTTTCCAGCACAGTCATCGGTTGCCGCTTCCGTAATATCAGGAGGGTTTCCATGCACGGTCATCGCCTTTGCACGCCTGCTTCCACAGCATCGCGTCTCACTCCACGTCTTCCTTCTAAATTGTCAGCCCAAAACTCAGGCACTATTCCAGCATCACGCTCTCGCTTTCCACGATGGCTGCGTGTATCCTCGCAACTGATGTCAGGCATTTTCGCATGGAACGTCTTGCTCGCAGTTCCTCTTCAATCCCATGCGCAGGGCGCGCAAGCCAGCAACTCGGCTCCGGTCAAGCCCTATGCGGGCATCAAATCATCGATCAAGCTCTCGCACATTCCCAACCGCCTCAGCCTTCCTGCCGACTGCCTCGTCCCGCTCCCCATCAACGCCTCATCTGCCAAGCAGGCACGACCGGCAAGCCTCTCGCTGCTCAACGATATCGGAGGAATGGCGCGTCCTGTCTCTTCAGCACAGATCAGCACATGGCGCACCGAACTCGCTGCCAAGAAGCTATCGCGGCGCGGTATCGCCTTGCGACACCTGTGGATCGGTGAGTGGCAGATGGCGCACGACCAAAATCTGATCGGAGCGCAATCCCATTTCGATACCGCTGTGAATCTCACGAATACCAAAGACAAAGAGCATGGTCTGGCGACCTACGACACGGCAGTCAACCAGATGCTTGGCGGTCGCTATGAGAAGGCGCGGGTGTCCTTCGAGGCGCTGCTCAAAAGCCGCAAGCCGCTGACGGGCTTCGACGCTGTTAACTGCTCTATCTGGGCACGACACGCCCGTGCCTGTGCAGGCTACCACGCCGAGCGGGCAAAACTCGGTATCATCGAACCCGAGCGTCTCGATCCCAACTGCGGCGCGGCAGCGCTTGCGATGTGGCTGAGGGAGAACAAACTGCCATATGACATGGCGACAGTGCTTAAAGCGGTTCGACCGACGGGGCAGGGCAGCAAAACGCGTGAAGTCGAAGCCGGGGCACAGCGACTTGGTCTCGAAACAAAAACGGTGGCCGCCGACGAAGCAGCGCTTCCTTACCTGCCTAAGCCCCTAATGGCGTTCGTCGAACACGACCACTTTGTCGCGGTGACCGGCACAGACAAAGAGGGCGTGACGTACAACTGCTCCGACTGTGGCAAATGGCCCGGAGGCTACCAGCACATCACATGGGCGCTGTGGAACAAGCTGGAAGCGACCGAGTATACGCTTTTCGCCAAGCCCTTCACGCCGCAATCGGCACTGATCGAAAGCATACCGACAGCGGAGAAGTTCCTGAACACACAGGGCAATGACGAGAATGCGATGGCGCATTCTCGAACCTGGCGCCGACATCATGTGTGCGCGATTATTCCGATCGGGCAGTGCGGCTTCCCGAACTACTCGCAGCAATGTGACTGTGAACGCTGCTGTCCGACGGACTCGCCATGTCCAGGCTCGAATCCGTATGCCGCCTCGGCAGGTGATCCGGTGAACCTGGCGACTTTGCAGGAAGAGTACAAGCCGACTCCCGATCTAACCGTGTACAATCCCACGGGACCATCGGTCTCCTTCCAGCGTCAATACTGTAGCCTCGCTAACCCAAGAGACGTCGGGATGGGAGCCAGATGGACGCACAACTATAACTACTACGTGCAAATAAGCCCGCCACAGGGTCAAAACCCGCTTCCTACGTATTTCTATGAGCCAAACGGGGCAGCTGTACCGGTTACCGTTCCGCGCCTTGCAACAGCAAGTGAGCCCAGTGTTCTATGTTCGGTTGGCAAAGGCTATCCGATGCAGGTGTACTCCAAATGGAGTACCCAGGCGAGCGCGAATTATTTTGATATCGTATTCGCTGACAGGTCACGGTGGACGACATCCACGGGCTACACCTCCAGACTCAACGATGGCACTAAATATGCATTGAGCCAGTTTACGGATGGGGTTGGTAATTCTATCCAGTTTGTCAATTCGCCTCCCGGTTCGACGGGTAAATGGACACTCAATCGGATCAACGACAGCAGTGGCAGTGCACTCCTGACGCTCAGTTACGATGTGAATGGCAACTTGACTTCCGTAGCCGACCGCTACGGGAGAAGTGTGATCTATCAATATGGGAGTTTTCCTTACTTCAACGGAACCACTTCAGGGACAAATCAAACGCAACTAACCCACGTTTCGCAGATCGTGCCGACCGGTACAGCGACGCCGCCCGATCGCTACGCCTATGGATACGGTTCGGTCTCCAATAACGATCATGGCGAATACTGGCCGTTCCTGACTGCGATTTCGGTTCCCTCACCTACCGGATCTGGAACCTCTACGGCGCGTATCGAATATGCAAGCGGAACAATGTGGGTATCTGCTCTCGTGGATGCCAACGGCAATCGCCGCGAATACAGCAACGTAGCCGCTGGCAGCGCTACCACAGTGACCGTCAAGCAGAAAAATGCCGACAGCACCTTCACTACGATTTATACCTACACCGCCGGATATGACGCCAACATGAGTGGCACGACCATTACCGACGGCAGCAATACCACAGTCATCAACAGCAGAACGTACGCCGATCCCAATGATCCGTATAGACCTTCGCAAGTGCAGGACGGAAACGGAGTGGCGGCGGGCGGCGCAAATGGGAAGGGAACGTGGACCTATACTTGGGATCAGTATGGCCACTGCACCAGCAGGACGACCCCGCGCAGCACGACCAAGACCAACACCTTCAACTACACCAACTTTGCCCTCGGCGAGCTGACAAGCATCCAGGAAGGCACCAAAACGCCGACGACTATCAGCTACTACGAACCCAGCGGGCTGACGCACACGGTTTCGACGCCCAAACCGGGAACGGTCGATACCGGTCAGACCGTTCTCACAACCTACAACTATTCTGCACGCGGCAACCTCACCAGCGTCATCGCGCCCGGCAACGCCACTGCCAGCACGATGACGACAGCATATGGGTACACTTCGGACGGCACGTATTCGCAGACCGAAGCCCTGGGGCAGCCGCTGACAGTGACCGACAACCTCGGCAAGATCACGCACCTTCGTTATGACAGTCAGAGTCGTCCCACCAGCACAACAGACGCGCTCGGTAACACAACCACACAGACCTATACACTTGCGGGACAAGAATGGCAGACCACACTGCCAGCCACCGGGCAGACTGGCAGTGGGAACGGCTCGATCGTCAACACGTACCTGTACTCCAACGGTCCGCTGACACAAATGGCGACTTTCGACGAGAGCAACGTGCAGCAACGCCGTATTAGTCCCACCTACGGTTATGAGGGAGAGAGGCTGTCGGAAACCGGAGACGTCAACCCCGTCACGACTGCATATGATGGGATGTACCGCACGGCGAAGCTGACGGATGGCAACAGTCACGCCACGACGTACACTCACGACACGACCGGTCACATGACGCAAGTTCAGTACCCGAACGGTAACACCTTCCAGGCGACGAGTTGGGACGCGGATGGTCAGCCGCTCACGACGACCGACGCACGAGGCATGGTGCGCACCTACATCTACAACGATCTCGAAAGCCGTCTGACCGATCTGCACTACCCGACGGGAAATACCGGCTTCAACGTCCATGTGGACTACGACAGCTATGGCCGACCATCCAACCAGACCGATAATGTCGGCGGCAAAACAATCGGCTACGATAATCTCGACGTGCCCACCAGCACGACCGTTACCTATACGGGGCTTCCCGCGAAGACACTCGCCTACAACTACAACAACGACGGCAGCCGCAGCAGTCTGAGCACTCCGGCAGGGCTGTTCAACTATGGCTACGATGGCAGAGGTTTGCCCAACAGCCTTTCCAACCCGGCGGGCGAGAACTTTGCCTGGACGTATCTGGACACGGGCTGGCTGTGGACGCAAACGAGCGCAGGCGCCGCCAAAACATCCTACACTTACAACCAGCTCGGACAGCTGACCGATCTCGCCAACCACCAGACCAATATGGCGCAGACATTGCTCTCGGACTTCGGCAGCCTGAACCACGATGCGGTCGGCAATCGTACCAGCCTGACCGCTTCTCTGCCCGCCGTGCCCTCGTATGGCGGCACGACTTCCTACCTGTACGACACGAAGGAACAGCTGAAGCAGGAGAGCAGTACGCGCACAGGCGGCTATACCAACGGCTTCGTCTACGATCCGGTCGGCAACCCGACGACCTTCAAGGGCGCGACGAACACCTTCAATACCGCCAACCAGAACACGCAGGGCGGTACGGTCAACTTCGATGGCAACGGCAACCCGAGCAAGGTCAACAGTCAGTCGCTGACCTGGGACGTCAACAACAAGCTCACCGCTGTCGGAACAGCGCTGACTGCGGCTTCCGGAGCGGACGGACTGCGAGCGTGGAAACAAAATAGTACGAGCAAAACGTACTTTCTGTACGACGGGGTGATTCCGGTGTGCGAACTCGACAACGCAGGCAATGTGATCGCTACTAACACCGTTGGCGCAAACGGCGTGCTCGCCAGGCGCACAGGCACGACCTCGGTTTTCTACACCTTCGATCCGCAGGGCAGTGTGGCGCAGCGCCTCGACAGCAGCGGCAACGTGCTCTCCAGCCATGCCAACGAAGGTTTCGGTGTGCAGGTCAGCACCGGCACGGGCTACAGCAACGATCCCTATGCAGGGTATGGAGGGCAGTGGGGCTACTATCGTGACAGCGAGACAGGCTTGCATCTGCTGGGACATCGATTCTATGATGCGAGCAACGGCAGGTTCCTGAGCCGTGACCCGATCGGCTACGGAGGCGGCATCAACCTGTATGCTTACACGGGCAATAACGTTACGGGCGGCATCGATCCGATGGGATGGGACACCTGTTTGAGCTCCGTTGGCGATCCTGTCCCTAACGATCTATGGCACCGATTAACGACTTTCGTGGGACAGCAATGGACCCAAGTAAATACAGAGGCAGGTTTGCTTGCGGGCATCGGCGGACATTATCATGTAGATCCACGTCATGGTACCATTGTCGTACGTGGGGGATGGTTGCAACGGTTTATGGGGCAAACTCCTGCCCTCACACTTGGGGATGTGGTTCTGTTTAATCCAACTGAATCTACGCCATGCAGTGAAAAGGAGCGCGGGATATACGAGCATGAACTCGAACACGTGCATCAGTATCGCGTACTTGGTCCATACTTTCTGCCTTTGTATGCAGTGGGTGCTGCGTCTGGGTGGGCGAGAGGAGATATACACGAGGCAAATCCATTCGAGTTTTGCGCCGATCACGCAGCAGGCGGAAAACATAAAGAGGGAAATCCGTTTGCCCAAGGTTGGTAAAGAATATCAAGCAGTATACTTTTTACTACTGTAGGGCAATGGTGACTAGTATTTCTTATCTGCATTGCTAATTGCGGCAAGCGGAACCTTGTCTCTATAGGCAGATACTCCGGGAGGCTAGAGGATAGTCGTATGAGGAAATCTGGTAACAAGCGGCAGATGTCTATTTCTGCAGAGCGAATGGTACGTTGCATTGGCATTGCGTTGGGCGGTATTGTGCTGAATGCTTGTCTTGGCTGTCTACAAGTACTTGACCTTCAGGTTCAGAACACCGGTTCATCTAGTATTACCGTTCTTGAAGTGACGGAATATAGCGAGAAGGGTATTGATAAGGTGGAAACAAGTGCATTCGGAACGGTGCTGCCCTATAGCACTGTGAAGTTTGATAGAGGCCTTATTGATCACGGCGTCGAATTCATCTTGCAGATACGAGATGCCAAAGGTACGCCAATCGGTGAGGTAAGACAGCTGCGTTCCGTAGTTCACACGCGAATGAAAGATCGCATTTGGACAGTCAAAATACCCGACGATATGACACCTCTGCCCGCTCATATACCTCCTCCTGCCGGTCAGTCAGCAAAAATACCGTCGCGGTGACTTGGCTGTTATCGTCTCATTTCTCCCTCCTTCCTAAGGAGGGAGGTTTTGCTTTCTAATACCGTGCAGCGCGAGCAAAACGTACTTTTTGTACGACGGTCTTGTGCCGGTATGCGAACTCGACAACACAGGCTGATCCTCCGTCGCTTTCGTTGGACAGGTAGTTAGGCAGCCATCGGCCTCTGCTGCTGTTGTAATTGCTCCTGTTGTTGCTGTTGATAGTGTCGCTCAAACGCTTCGGGACTGACATGGCCCAGCGTGGAGTGGCGCCGCTTGCGATTGTACCAGACTGCAATCCAGCGGAAGAGAACACTGCGCGCTTCGTCACGCGTGGCAAAACGCGTACGGTGAATCAGTGCGCGCTTGAGCGTGGCAAAGAAATTCTCGGTCGGCGTATTGTCCCACCAATTGCATTTGCGGCTCATGTTGGCCCAAACCCCCCGAAGCTGTCACCGGGGGCAATCTGGTTCCCTAATCTCCACATTCCCCGTTCTGCTGTAACTCCTTCCTTCTGACGTGTCGGAGAAAGTCCATTCTCCGACACGTTGGCCTGCCTGCACCCCTTCCA
>JBBQPY010000119.1:0-16251 GCA_038216735.1 Chthonomonadales bacterium | reverse complement strand
TAGCAGGGGATGCTTTCGGCGTTCCTATCTCACACCTTGCATTTGAAAGGATCTCAGCATGAGCCTTCGACTCACCTGTAGTAAGCCTGCATTTGCCGCACTCGCAGCCCTCACATTGACGAGTTTGGCGCGTCCTGTGTTCGCTCAAGTAGACCTGATCGTTGCGGGCGAAGACGCGACCACTTTCAAAGGGCACATCTATCGCTACAGCAGTACCGGCGTCTTCAAGGGTTTCTTCACCTCCGGAGGGCCTGCGCTGGACGGTCCATCCTCGATGGTCAAAGGTCCAGACGGCAACGTCTATGTGCTCAGCGGCAGTGACACCGTCTACCGCTACAATGGCACGACCGGACACTATATCGACACCTTCATCCCATCAGGAACGGCAGGACTGACCGAAGCCAAGAACATCGCCTTCGGACCGGACGGCAATCTCTATATTGCTGCAAACGCTTCCGGAAATGGTGGCGTAAACAGCGAAGGCGGTCAGGTGCTTCGCTTCAATGGCTCGACAGGGGCTTTTATCAACACATTCATCGCTACCGATGCGGGCGGAACTGGCACCAGCAGACTCGACGAAGCAATGAGTCTCGCGTTCGGTAAGGACGGCAACCTGTACGTCGGCAACGATGCGCGCCAGCTCGACCCGAACTTCAATAATGCCTACAACGTCCTTCGCTTCAACGCCTCAACCGGCGCCTTCGTGGACACCCTCGTCCCCAACAACGACCACGGGCTCTACGACCCCAACGCCCTGGTCTTTGGTCCCGACGGCAACCTGTACGTGAGCAATGAAGGAAACTCGACCTTCCCTTCGACCAATAGCAATATCCTGCGTTACAATCCAACGACGGGGCTGTATGTGGATACCTTCGTCACCGACAACTCCGGCGGCCTGGCCGAACCCTACGGCACGATCTTCGGCGCAGACGGGAATTTCTATGTCACGAGCACCGACACGGGACAGGTCAAGCGCTACGATGGGACGACGGGCTCGTTCGTGGATACATTCGTCAATTCGGGCAATCTCGCCGATCCGAAGGCGCTGCTCTTCGTGACTGCCTCCGCCCCTTCCACGCCCGAGCCCGGCTCACTCGCCCTGCTCGCCAGCCTCGGGTTGACAGGCGTGGGCTTGCTCGCGCGTCGCCGCAGACGTACCAACTAACCTGCCTTGCCATCTGTGATGCGGATACCTTCTGATCCTATTCACCGATGTCGAGTTAACTGTTGCCTATCCCGATCAAACGAAGTGCGGTCTCGTTCAGAACTCTGAACGAGACCGCACTTCGTTTGATCGACACAGATTCGGCGATGTCAGGCTTTCGGGACTGCTTTGAGACCGGTGGGAGCAAGCGGCATAGTATACAGTGCCTGACCGGTCGCATCGAAGAGCGCGTTGCGGATCGCAGGAGCGATCGCGACGATCGGCGTCTCCCCGGCCCCTTCAGACGGAAGGTCTTTGCGATCGAGCAGCACGATCTCGATCGGGGGCACATCGCTGAAACGCGGCACACGATAATCCGCCAGATGGGGATTCAGGATTCGACCATGATCGAACTGGATCGCCTCGAATAGTGCACCACCCAAACCCATGACGAGCGAGCCCTCGACCTGATTTTCCAGGTGGAGCGGATTGACGATCGCGCCGCATTCGAACGCCGCGACGATTCGTGTCAACTGCACTTTGCCGCTCGAGCGGTCGACTGTTAGTTCCACACAACTTGCGATATAGCTTCCTTTTTCAGTGCCGCAGGCAATCCCGTACCCGCGCCCCGGTGCAGAGCGGCGTTTGTCCCAACCGAAATGCGCGGCTGCCGCTTCGAGCACGGCACGCAAACGCGCGTCCTGAATATTTTTGAGCCGGAAGGTAAGCGGATCGAGTTTGACAGCACGCGCCATGTCGTCGGTATGCGACTCCCGCGCAAAATGGTTCGCGGTGGACGCCAGTCCACGGTAAGAGCCTTCGCGCAGTGGACCGTCAATCCGATGAAAATCGGATCGCTGATCCGCGACTGCGTACGGTGCGCGAATGCCCGATGGACCAGAATTGTAGTTATCGAACTCCCAGTGCGTCAGGGTTCCATCGGGCTGTGCTGTTGCTTTGACATCAATCACTCCGGCGGGCCGAAAGTATGCCCAGGTGAATTCCTCTTCGCGCGTCCATACCAGTTTGACGGGTTTTCCTGCCGCTTTAGCGAGCAGCGCTGCCTCGATTGCTGCGTCCGACGTATGCTTGCCGCCATAACCCGAGCCGGTGTCCGGAACAATTACACGGACACTGGTATCCGGCAGCTTGAACGTCGCCGCGAGGTCACTGCGCACACCGAAAGGACGTTGTGTTCCCGTCCAGACCGTCAGCCGACCGTCCTTCCATTCAGCAACAGCGGCGCGCGGTTCCAACGGCGTGTGCGCGATATAGGCGATCGTGTACGTCGACTCGATCGTGTGACCAGCCGCAGGTTCCGAAACACTACTTATCCCCGCACCGCTATTTCCGTTTGTCCTGCCCGCTTTGCATCCCGGTTTCAAGTGCTCATAAAGTGTCTGACCGGAAGGCTGAGGTAAGGTCGTCCATTCCGCTTTGAGCGCGGCCAGAGCGCGTACGGCATCCTGCGCAGAGTGCGCCGTCACGCCTACAAAATCTCCGTCCTGAACGACCGTCACTCCCGACATCGCTTTCGCGGCTTGCGCGTCGAGGGATTTCAGGGTGGCATGAAAGGCGGCGGGACGCAGTACCTTTCCGTACAGCATCCCCTCTCGTTTGACGTCGGTCGTGTACTGATGCCGACCCGTGACGAAATCGCGACCGTCCGCTTTGTGCGTGGAGACACCCATCACGTGCCAGTGCGCTGTCGGAGTCAGCACAATGTCGGCAGGAATCGTCTGCGTCAGCTTCTGTCCCGCGACCAGCTCTCCGTAACCTGCAGAGCGCTTTGTGGCGGCATGATCGATTCGGCCACCGCTTGCAGACAGTGTGCTGCGATCGACCTGCCATTTTGCTGCTGCCAGATCGAGTAGAACTTCACGCGCGGCGGCAGCGGCTTTGCGCAACTGCGGGATCATCGTCGGCGTCGTGCGACTGCCAAAGGTTCCCATATCGTAGGGCGTGAGGTCGGTATCCCCCATTACCATCTGAATCGATGCGATGGGAACATGAAGCTCTTCCGCAACCGCCTGCGCGAGTGACGTTCGGGCGTTCTGCCCGACTTCGACCTTGCCGGTATAGACCGTCACATCGCCATTTCCGGCAATGTGCAGCCAGGCGCCGATGCTCTGTGGCGCAGTATTCGGTTGGCGGCGTCTGCCGCCTCCGGACTCCTGCGCTTCGGCATCGGGCAGAGCGACAAGCATCAGAATGCCTGCTCCGACAATGCGAAACAGATTGCGGCGCGATAGAGGCAGGGTCAATGAAACAGCGGCGGAGTCGAAATCGTGTAATGGGTCGGGGACGCGAGTGAGTATCTCTAATTCTTTTATTGTTTCCGTAAGTACGGGTCGTCGACTCATCGCTGTGCCTCCTTACGCGGCGCTTTCGCAGCGGCGTGGACAGCTGTCATGATGCGCCGGTAGGTTCCGCAGCGACAGACGTTGCCGTTCATGCCACGAACGATGTCCTGATCGGTGGGGGCGGGATGCTTATGCAGCAGACCGACGGCGGACATTATCATGCCGGAGGTACAGTAGCCGCACTGAAGCGCGTCGGCATCGAGGAAGGCCTGCTGAACCGGATGTAGTTTGCCCTCGTGTTCCAGTCCCTCGATCGTCAGCACCTGCTTTTTAGCGACACTTCCGACGGAAGTGATGCAGGAGCGCGTGGGCTGCCCATCGATCAGCACCGTGCATGCTCCGCACTGCCCTTCTCCGCAGCCATAATGTGCGCCGGTCAGGTCGAGATCGTCGCGCAGGACGCTGAGCAGACTGCGCTCAGGATCCGCTTCTACGGGGTGAACGCTGCCGTTGATATGAAGCTCGTGTCGGTCGGGCATGGAAAATCCCTCCAGCAAAGCAAAAATCAGTTCGCTTTGGTATCTGTCGTTGTCTTGACCGCGGGCTGGCGGAATGAGCGCTCGACCATATCGTTCGGGTCCGTCGAGACCGGCCCGTCGCGCCACAGCCAGCGCATCATATCCGGAAACACGACGCCCCCGAAATTCTGCCCGTGCGAATTCATGCCCCAGGTGTAGTTCACGTCATAACCCTTTTTCGTGAGCGCGTTCTTTAGGCGTACGTTCTGGTAGAACCAGTCCCGCGTCTGATCATAAACGCCATTTCGGAGACCTCGATTATCGTTGCGCCCGTCACAGAGGAAGACATGAAGCGGCTTCTTCGGGCTTGCCAGCACACGATCGGCATACACTTGCCCGCCGCGCAGGTTCACAAAGCTTCCGACGATACTCAGCACCCGACGAAAGGCTTTCGGACGTTCCCAGGCGACCGCGAAAGCGGCGATCGCGCCAGAGCTCGCGCCGCCGATCCCGTGCTGCTCGGGATCTTTAGATATATTGTAATCCTTCATCAGGGCAGGCATTAGCTCCTCGGTAATCACACGCGCGTACTTGTCGTCGGGCGTGTTATACTCGGTGGGTCGGTTGGTAGTACCGTCGCCCCAGTCGCGTGGGTTGGGTTCAGGCTGCTCGGGCGTACGTCCCGGATTGATGTACACGCCGATCATAACCGGAATCTCGCGCCGGTAGATCAGGTTGTCCATCACATTCGAAGCCCGTACGCTGCCGTTTTCGTCCTTGAACGCCTGCCCGTCCTGGAAGACCATCAGCGCTGTCGGGACGGCAGGATCATACTGAGCGGGAACATAGACCCAGTAGGTATGCTGTGTGCCCGGATAGACCTTGCTCGGCAGAGTGTAAGGACCGCGTACTTCACCCTTTGGAACGCCTTCTTGCGTCATAGAGTCAGGTCCCATCCGATACTGCGAGTTCGGGTTCGGTCCCGGCGGCATCGGCTGCCCACCCCCTCTGCCGCCCGGACGTGGTGAAACAGGAGTTTGTGGTGTGCCGGAAACTGCTGGCGCGGTTTGCTGCGGGACGGCAGGAGTCTGTGCAAGTACCATACACGCAGTTCCAGCAAATGCCAGTGCAAACGAGAGCGATGTCATCTTTTTCATCGAATATTTACCCTTCATTCGTCAACGAGCTCATGGCCGATCTCCCAGTGATGACCGTAGGGATCGACTACACGCCCGAGGCGCCAGCCATAGGCTTCCTCAACAGCAATAACCTCTTTAGCTCCTGCCGCAACTGCCTTCGCAAACATTGTGTCAGGGTCTGGCACGGTCAAAATAATCCTGACTGTGCCACCGCCCAGTGTTTCTGGACTGAAGTTTGCGTGTTCAGGCGCTTCGTCACTCACCCAGAACTCCGCCCCCTCGATCGACAGCCTCGATACCACAGCGCCGGAGGGATCCTCCATGCGGTACACCTCCACTGCACCGAAAGCCGATTTGTAGAACTCGACCGCTGCGGCTCCGTTTCGGACCGACAGCATCGGAGCAATCGAAAACGCAGGCGAGATAGGGATGCTTGTGTCTGTACTCAAATAATCTCCAGTGATAACGCTCACCCCCACCGCCGAACCCCCTCTCCCGAAGCTTCGGGAGAGGGGGAGTAGATACATCGTTTATCTGCTGTCGAGTCGGGCACTCAGTAAAGGCGGATAGTTAGCTACATCATATAGATAGTATCTAGATCGCATCGAGCTGGACGAGTTTACCGGTACTGTCGCCGATCGAGCCAGGGTGTACGCCCGCACGATCGAGCAGTGTCATGTAGAGGTTTGCTACGGGAGTTTCGGTGCCGTACGCGATATGACGCCCAGGTTTCACACTGCCACCGCCGCGTCCCGCAACCAGAATTGGCAGGTTCTCATGCGTGTGGCGGTTGCCATCGCTGATGCCGCTGCCATAGACGACGAGCGAGTTGTCGAGCAGCGTACCCTCCCCGTCCTGAGTCGAGTTGAGCTTACCGAGGAACCGCCCGAAAAGATCGATGTGGAAGTGGTTGATCTGGGTGACCTTTTCGATAAAATCGGGATTGTTACGATGGTGCGTCAGCGGGTGATGACTGTCTGTGACATTGATCTCCGGGTAGGTGCGCATACTGCCCTCGCGTCCGATCATCATGGTTGAGACACGCGTCAGGTCGGAACGGAACGCCGCCACCTGCAGATCGAACATCAGCGAAACATACTCGGCAAAGGTGACGGGAACACCCCCCGGCTTATCCATTCCCGGATTGATGATTTTGTGGTCGCGCTCCGCCTTCTGAATGCGCTGTTCTATCTCGCGAACGGACGTAAGATACTCATCCATTTTGCGCCGATCGGACTGACCAAGATTGCCGTTGAGCTTCTGCGTATCCTCACGCACCATATCCAGAATACTGGTTCGGTACTTCATCCGCCGCGCGCGAGTCGCCGGGTCTAGCTTGAAATCGTCGGTGCCGAACAAACGCTCAAAGACGACACGCGGATTGACTTCCGGGGGCATCGGCGTTGTCGCGCTACGCCAGGCGATGCTATTCGTGTAAGCGCAGCTGTAACCGGAGTCGCAGTTGCCGACGGTGCGCGAGTCTTCGCAGCCGAGCTCGAGCGAAGCGAATCGGGTTTCGGAGGCGAACGCCTGCGCCGCAATCTGATCCGCCGAGACGCCGTTGTGGATATCCGCGCCGCTGGTCTTCTTGCAATGGACGCCTGTCAGAAACGAAGCGCCCGCTCTGGCATGATCGCCTGCGCCGTCGCCGAGTTCGTTGCCGTTGTGGTCGGCAAGCCCCGAGAGCACGAGCATATCTTCGCGGTACGACTGCAGCGGCGCGAGAATACGGGTCGTCTCATACGCTTTCCCGACCGTCGTCGGCGTCCAGTCCTTCATGATGATACCGTTGGGCACATACGCGAAAACGAGACGGACGGGCTGCTTGCTCGCTCGCCCGACGCTCGCGAGCGCAGGAGTCATCGCATCGAGCATCGGCAGCGCGATCGCTGCGCCCACGCCGCGAAGGAATGTTCTTCGAGAAAGATGATTGCGCGTAATAAAAGTCATTGTGTTCGATCTCCTCTCCGCATCTGGAAGGGTCTGCTGGCGACAATCGACTGGACGAGGCTTGAAAAACGATAGTCGGTCGCCGCGATTTGTTTCGTGATACCTTTCACCGTGGAGCGATCGTATCGCTCCAAACCGCGCCCCAGCGCGTAGGTCAGCATTTTTGCTGAGAGGCAGTCGGCGAACGCATTGCTGTCCGCCTGTAAAACAGTCTTCAGTCCGTCCGGTCCCTGGAACGATCTTCCGTCCGGAAGGGTGCCGGAGGAGTCGATCGCGATTTTTCCGTCGTTCGTACGCCATGCACCGACCGCGTCAAAATTCTCCAGACCAAACCCCAGTGGATCCATACGTGCATGACAGGAGGCGCAGGTCGGATTCTTCCGATGCTGTTCCAACTGCTGCCGTAGCGACGCTTCGGAGCCGACCGTCGTCACGTCCAGATTCGGCACACCGGGCGGCGGCGCAGGCGGCGGCGCGTTCAGAATGTTTTCCAGTATCCACTTGCCGCGCAGAACCGGGGAGGTACGGTTTGCATAGGAGGTAACGGTCAGGACGCTCGCCTGCGTCAGTATCCCGCCACGCGGCGTGCCCGTCAGGTCGACTTTACGGAAGGCGGGTCCTTCGACGCCGGGGATCCCGTAGAAGCTGGCGAGTCTCCCGTTCATGAATGTATACTTTCCGACCAGAAAATCGAGAATGCTGCGGTCGTCACGTATCATGTTTTCGAAAAACATTTCCGTTTCGCGACGCATAGAAAGCCGTAAATAGTCGTCGAAGTCGGGGAAGCGGTCTCTGTCGGGATGTACCGATTCGAGCGCGCGGAACTGCAGCCACTGTCCACCGAAGTTCTGTGCCAGGGCACTGGAACGCGGGTCTTTAAGCATCCGCTGAACCTGTGCTTTGAGCACACCCGGGTTCCGCAGCGTCTGGTGAGCAGCAAGATCCCGAAGCTTGTCGTCGGGCATACTGCTCCACAGGAAGTACGATAGCCGCGAAGCGAGTTCATACTGGCTGATCTGATGCGCTTCGGCGGCAGGCTTCGGGAGCGGGTCCTGTTCGATGCGGTACAGGAAGTTGGGCGACACGAGGATAGCCTGAAGTGCGAGGCAGATGCCCTCCTCGAACGAGTCGCCTTTGCTGCGTGCCAGCGTCACGAATCGCGTGAACCGTCCGACTTCCTGCGGCGTCATCGGGCGGCGGAACGCGCGGCGTCCGAAGTCGCTGATGATCTTTCGCGCACAGTCTGCATTGTGGCCGCCGTGCAGATGCCCACAGATAAAGACTTTGTGCAGGCTTTCAGCGGAGGGCGTTTTGACCTGCGCATACGGTCCGCCGATCTCCAGTGCATTGACGCGCGCATCGTTGACTGGCGCTATTTCTTTTTGACGCGCCTCGAATCGCTTTTTGAACTGCGCGATTCGCTCCGGCGGGAAATTTTTCGGCGGATTGAACTCCGGCGGAGGTACCACCCGTTTGGAAGGATTCGCTCCCGCATAGGCGACCGGCAAGCCTTCAAACATATGAGCGATCGTTGCGGCGATCCAGTGATCACCGGCGGGAACGCGCATTCGACACTCCACCGTTCGCCCCGAGAAATCCTGACGATCGGGATTGAAAGCGGCGGAGCCCGTCGGATCGAAATCCATCGACTTCACCTGCCGTCCATCGATCCACAAGCCGAGATGAAGCGCATCGGAACCGAGCGGGCGCACACCCTCGAGATGGTATCGGAACAGATATTCTCCCTCGACCGGAAAACGATGCAGGGCGTGCATCGAGTTCGGCAGATTCAAGCCTGAGGTATCGTAGCTAGCGGGTATTGTGTTTGTGCCGACGATCCTGCCCCGTGACGGTTCGTGACGCACCAGCGTGGGATCGAGAGTCTCAGGTCCGAAGATTGCGGTGCGCGCTATCTTTTCGGCAGATGCCAGATACTTCTCCATTTGTGAGGAGGAGAGCGAGAGCACATCGCCATTGTTGTCGAAGCCGTAGCCCGAATCATCCTGCGGGAAGTCCTGTGCGGGGTGCGTCTCCACGCTCAGTAGATCGCGGATCGTGTTTTCGTACTCGGCGCGGTTGAGGCGATGCGCGGTCACTCTTCCCGGGTTGGAGGCGTTAATTCTATCGATACGCTCAAACTCAGTTTCGATGCTTCGTGTGGTCGCTCTGATCTCTACGGGGGTGGGCTGTGGGGAACCCTGCGGAGGCATTTCACCGGTGCTGATTTTGCGAATAATGGCTTCCCAAGTGTCGCGATCGCGATTTACCGTATCGGCGCGTCGGAGGGACTCGAGATTCAGCCCACCCGCCTTCGATTTGGAGTCGTGACAGCCGATACAGTTCTTTGCAAAGAACGGAGAGGTCGTCTGATCGAGGGTGGGAACGCTTTTCGTGTGCACCGATTGCGTGCCGGACGGCATGACAACCGCAACCGCCAGCAACGGCACGACACTCACCGGCAGCGCAAATACTATCCAGCCTAAATTGCCATTTCGCAAAGCAGAGGATCCTCTCTGTGAAAGCCACGGATCGGGTAATATTCAATCACTACTTTTAAAACTGAAAAATCATGCGTTCTGAAATCAAAAATTATGTGATGAACCCGTTTCATCACTGTCCGTACAGTTTACTTTATGCGGCACGGGATGTCAATATTTCAGCCAGAAAATGCTGGAATAAAAGCAATTATCCTTGGAAATTCATATAGGTGTCGTTCACCTTCTCGTCTGATCAGTTGTCTAATAATCAGGATATAACTTAGCTTGGATTTCGAGATATGAGGTATCGAATGGTTGTATGCCCATACTGTCAGGCATCGCAGGGACAGGTAAAAGCCGGAAAAAACGACACGATTCAGCGGTATAAGTGCTCGCGATGTCAGCGCCGTTATACTCCGAAATCGCGTCCACGAGGCTATCCGGACGGCCTGCATATTCAGGCGCTCGATCTTTACAAACAGGGCATAACGATCCGACAGATCAGCCGTGATCTCGCTGTCAATCATCAGACGGTCGCGAACTGGGTTCGTTCCGCTAATATGTCCGATAACGCGGCATTCGATTCGCCATCCCAAGCAGAAGACCCAATAACCGCTTCTCGCATAGATTCGCCCGCGACAACATCTCCGGCGCTCATCCATTCTGCTCCTGAACAAAAGGGCTCTGCTCCAGCTGAAAAGAGCGATCCTTTTCATGACGATAACCCCGCCAGAAAAGAGCGGGCAACAATCGAGGATGTCGCGCGCCGCGCGGGCGTTTCTGCCACTACCATTTCGAACTTCATCAATGCCAAAGGGCGTATGAGCGAGGCGACTCAGAGCCGGATCAGCAGGGCAATGGAGGAATTGCACTTCACGCCGAGCGCGCTCACGCGCGCGATCCGCCAGCGCCGGACACGCATTCTCGGACTGTTGATTTTTGGGCTGGGCAGTCTGGGGGAGGACGTCGGCAAATCGATCACGCCTCCGCTCGTGGCAGGCATTTATGAAGCGGCGGAACGCGCGGGGCACGATATCCTTCTCTTTACGGGGTGGCCCGATCGCCCCGAACGGCGCTCAGGGCTCGATTTTCTGAACGGGCATATCGATGGTCTGCTCTGGGTGGCGCCCAACCTGCAGACATCGGCACTCGATCGCCTCGCTGCGGCAGGACTGCCGGTCGTATGCCTGCTGAGTCGGCACGTGCCGGACGCAGTCGGGTACGTCAATATCGACAACTTCGCCGGGATGCGTGACATCGTGGCACATCTGAAGGCAGAGGGACGTCGGAGAATCGCTTATATCGGACCAATTTCGTCCGGGGGCACTCTAAACTCCAATTTCCTCGATCGTCTGGAGGGCTATCGCGCTGCCCTACCAGCCGCCGGTATGCCCTACGATCCCGCGATTGAGGTGGTGCTGGAGAAGGACTTCTTGCTCTTGAAGAGCTACTCTGACGCACTGGAGGGTTGGCTGCGGCTACAGGATCCGCCGGATGCAGTCGTCGTGTCCAGCGACTCCCTGGCAGAAAAAATGTGTGAGGCAATCATCGCGCGCGGATTGCGTATTCCCGAGGACATCGCCGTTACCGGATTCAACGATATTCCGGATGCGAGTCATTTGTACGGCGGGCTCACGACGATCCGCCAGCCCTTTCGCGAGATGGGCAGATTGTCGGCGGAGCATCTGGTCGCTTCGATCGAGGGCGCGCCTAGCGATACCTGCCGGACAACCCTCACCGGGGAGCTCGTGGTTCGTGCGTCCACAACTTCCAGATTATGACTGTATGCCTTGTGACGTCGGCTGCCTCCTATCAAACAGACTTTAGCAGGGGCGAAAATAGAAATGGAGAGGAAATAAATTCGGAGTGGAAAATGAACAAGGCACTTATTGCTCGCTGTGAAAGCCTTCGCGCCGCTGGTCGTCAAAAAGAGGCGTTGGCTCTGCTTGCGTCTGAACCGGAATCGTTGGATGGCTTGATACTGCGTACCGAAATCTACAACGAGCTCGGCGACCTGGAAAACGTTCTTGTCTGCTGCGAACGCGCCCAACACTTCGGCGCCTCGCCAGCATTGCTTTTCATCCAGGGGTTCACCCTGATGCAGATGGGACGTGAGCGTGACGCCGTTGCCGTGTTCGACACGCTCAGCGAAATCCAGCCCGAATACCCGAATGCGGCCTGGATACGCGCCGGTCTGATCCGTCAGATACACGGCGATCAGCATCCCGATACTCTCGCCTCTTACGAGACCGTACGCACTCTCGACCCCGACAATCTGTTTGCCCGCGTCGAGTACGCCGATATACTGCGCGGTCATGGCAGATACAGGGAAGCTCGCGAAATCTATCAAGCAGTCTTCACTTCAGACGCTTGTACTGAGGAAGCCCTTCGCATCGAGGCGACTTTCAATCTGGGCTGTGTCGCGCTCGTGATGGAGGACGCTATGGCGGCGAGTGAGGCATTTCGGTTCGTACTCGATGCCGCCCCCGATTATCCCGACGCTCAGGCAATGTACGAGCTCGCGGCAAGTACAAGAGACTGAGGGCATCGCTCAAAAGTACGATTCTCCTGCAGACACTAACCTCGCCGGATGCAACTTCCCAGATCCAAAGAGAAGCTGCCCATTTCTCATAGTTGTTTGGCGTTGCGCCAGCGGATGATCGAGAACTGAAGCGTAGAGGCGATTACGGTTTCGTACAATTTTACGAGCGAGGGCGTTACCCGCAGTTCGACATCGTAGGCGAGGAGCTCGACGAGCAGGTCATTGAGGGGAGTGACGGCGAGCGGCACAACGGCTTCACGAGAATAGTAGTAGCCTGCGCCCGCGTCGATGAGCGTGAAGGAGTCGGGGGCGAAGTCATAGCGGTAGAGCGTCTGCTCCTGAACGCGTTTGAGCCAGCCGCTTTCGATCGCGACGACGTATTTCGCACTCGTGCCACAGAGCAGACGATCACAATCGGCAAGTTCGCTTTCGTCGGTCGCGAAGAAGGTGACACGCGGGCAGTCACGAGGCAGCAAATAGTTGTGCAGATGCTCGGCATCGACCGCCCAGACCATTTCTCCTGGCAGCGCATAGGGGTTGGGTGGCGAAGAGCGAGGATCGAAGCGGGCGATGACGCCCAACTCGCTGATATGATGAAGCACCATTGTCGGCTCCATATTCATCAACTGGTGGCGATCGTTTTATTCACCTGTACTCCACACGTCATAACTGTATAGTTTCACGAGCGTTTGCAGGAGCGCAGCAAGCAGCGCACACTTCCCATTTGGAATTAGTTCATCGATAATCCTCATTCTCGACAATCTTTCAAGTGGCATCCGTTATGGCAGCTACAAGAATGGCTTCGATATAGGAACCTTTCGCTTCAGAATAGCCATCCAGATCTCGACCGTGTTTTCGTGCCAACTGTTGCTTCAGTGCCGCGTAGTTCCTGCGTTCTTCGTCATGGATCCGTAGATAGTCTCGAAACCGTAGCGGCAGGAGCCAGTCGTGGCTGCCGTAAACGACAAAATGCAGATGATGCGTTCCGTCATTGTAGCCGCCCTTGCAGTACAGACGCCTCTGGAAAGCGGGGTTAATCTGTGCATCCTCATAGCCGAGGCGCTGCAGAATTGGCACATATTCAGTGACAGCTTTGAGACTGGCAACGCCCGCGAGCATATCGACAATCGGTTTGGCATCTAAATCCGGAACTGAGGTACTGCCGATATGTGCGATGGCAAGAAGTGTCGCGCCGAGACCAGCCCGAATGCGCAGTTTTTCCTCCTCATAATCAAGCGCCCATTTCGGATCGTAGGAGACGATTCGAATGGGGTCCTTCAGAAGGTATGGCATGTGCGGGCCTCTTCAGTATTGTCGCTCCCTTGGGCTGTGAGTAGGGTACTGATGTTCTTATGTGGACACGTGCGACAGTCCTACATTCGGAACCATTTGGGTCCGTACATATTGTTCGTCGCTAACGAACGAGTGCTCTGCTCTTTGCGCCCCTACAGTTGCTGCGGCGATTACCCATGCCTTAGTGCGGAGAGTTGACAACTGTTCCGCAGGGTCCACCGCCGGTCTCGACGTCTCGCTGCACTTCCGAGCCGTCCATTGTCAGCAGCGGCTGGTACCAGGGCGACAGCGCCTCGGTGCCATAGCTCACGTAGTGCCCGATGAAGGCGCGGCGCATCCGGTCCTTCGAGGTGTTGGGATGGGAACCATGGATCAGGTTGCCCCCGAAAAACATACAATCCCCCGACGCGAGATCGACAGGAACTTCGCTCAACCCTTCCGGTGGACGCACGAAATGGTTCGTAAACGAAACGCTCAAATCCGCCTCTTCAGGACAGGCGAGATCCGACCGGTGCGAGCCAGGCACGACGACCATCCCGCCGTTTTCGCGATCTGCTGGGTCGAGCGCGATCCAGGCAGCGATGCAGTTACCCGGTCTGACCTGCAGATAGAAGTTGTCCTGATGCAGCGCCTGCCCGCGAGAGCCAGCCGGTTTCCAGTAGACCATGCTCTGAGCGGCAAGAGGCTCGTTGTCGAAAAGCTGCGTCAGCACAGCACGAATACGGTCGTCGAGCAGATAGCGAAGCGCGGTGGCATCGACTTTGTGCGGCTGCATCATCCTCGGATAGCGGAGCAAGGGGTCTTCGTGCATTGCGCTCGGGGCGGAGTTTCCGCCGCCGACAGCGCCCTCATAACTCGATACCGTCGCATCGAAACAGCCCTCGATTTTGCCGCGGGCATGAAGCGTATCGATCGCATTTTTGATCGCTTCGATGTCGTCTGCGCCAAACAGACCGCGCACGATCAGGTAACCGTCGCGCTCGAACGCCTCAACGTCCACACCCTCAGAATTAATCGTATTTTCCAGTGCCGTCTTCTCGCGTCCAATCGTCGCTGTCATCGTTGTATGTCCCTTTCCGAAGTGCAGGATTGCAACCTGGATTTATAATAGTTATTGTACACGTTATTTGCCCTGAGAAGAGCCGGCGCTTTTTCTTTCGGGCAGGTCGACAGTCGCGAAATGGCAGGCGGCGACATGTCCGGTACCCAACTCCCGCAACGGAGGCGTTTCTCGTGCACAGACTTCCTGCGCCAGCGGACAGCGCGTTCGGAACCGGCAACCGGATGGAATCGCCACAGGTGAAGGCAGATCGCCTTCCAGCGGGTGACGCTCGTGACGCGCCGACGGATCGGCGACCGGCACCGATGCCAGAAGCGCCTGTGTATAAGGATGCTTGGGGGCGGCAAACACCTGGTCGGTTGACCCCTGTTCGACGATTATCCCGAGGTACATCACCGCGACCCGATCGCAGATATGACGCACGACCGAGAGGTCATGGGCGATAAACAGGTAGGAAATGCCGCGAGCCGTCTGTAAATCCTCAAGCAAATTCAAGATTTGGGCGCGTATCGAAAGATCGAGCGCGGAGATCGGCTCGTCCAGAATGAGCAGTTTAGGGTCGGTAGCGATTGCTCGAGCGATACCTATTCGCTGACGCTGCCCGCCTGAAAACTCGTGTGGATAGCGAGAGACGAACTCCGGTCGTAATCCGACCGTCTCCAGCAATTGTCGGGCGCGAGTGATCCGCGCTTCACGGTCGGTCACGATTCCATGCGCGAGCAGCGGTTCCGTAACGATGTCGCCGATCATCATTCGCGGGTCGAGAGCGGCGAACGGATCCTGAAAAACGATGTTCATATCACGACGAAGTCGGCGCAGATCCTCGCCGCGCAGCGCCATAACGTTGGTTCCGGCAAGGACTATCGTGCCGGCAGTCGGCTCGATCAGACGGAGGATCGCCCGCCCGGCAGTGCTTTTACCGCACCCGCTCTCGCCGACGAGACCAAGAGTTTCGCGCTTCGCGATAGATAGGTCGATGCCATCGACGGCGTGTACGGTTTCGCGTATCGAACGCATTCCTGCGCGGCGCGTGATTTTGAAATGCCGGACGAGACCGCGAACTTCCAGCAGTGGTTCTTTGTTTAGCATATACATATCTGTTTCTGCAACGCGCAGCCGTTTCCCTGCCTAACGTCACCGCCAATCCCCTCTCCCCTCCACTTCTTGCCTCAGGTAAGAGGGGGAGCATATGCACAGGGAAAGTAGCGGTATTGTCACCCTTCTCTCCATTCGCAAGCTCGTTGAGAGAGGAGGGGCGAGAGAGGCGCGGGATTTTAATAGGAACCGCACAAGCACAAACGAGCGTATTCAGTGCAGAGGCAGGATTCGCTGTCACGAACAGAGAACGTTGCGGTACAATAAACTGAACACGGGATTACGCGCATAAATACACTCGGTATTACAACGATAAGGCTGACAAGAGATGACCACCACGAAACACATATCTAGATTATTTGGTACTGGCAATATTATCGCGATCCTTATTGTGCTGACAGCATTCGCGCACACAGCCACCGCTCAGGGCAAAAATCCCGCTGTTTCCTTCAGCGCGAAACTTGCGCCGGGGGATGTTCGCGCCGGTGAGGGCGCACAGGTGATCGTCACCGCGACGATTCCTGCCGGATATCACATGTACTCGCTGACGCAGGACCCGAATGGCGGCGTGGCAACCAAAATCGTCGTTGCATCAGGCTCCAGCCTCGTTAGCGGCGGCAAACCCGTACAGCCTGCTTTCAAAAAAACGTTCGAGCCGACACTCAAAGTCAACATGGAAGAGTTCGAACATAACGTTTCGTTCGGCGGCTTTCAAATCCATTGAATGCGG
>JBBQPY010000118.1:0-16281 GCA_038216735.1 Chthonomonadales bacterium | reverse complement strand
TCCGTGTATTAAACGGTCAGGACATGAAACAAGCTCATAGGAAGAAGCACGAAATAGATACCTGATCTACTCCGTGCTTCAACAGAATTAGTTAGCGAATGTGCCCATCATGTAGTCGATTTTGATATTTCCATTACGCAGCCACTTGGAGTGACCATCGCAGAAGGTCAAATTCGCACCAAGCGAATGACGTGTCAGCGAATCCCACGCCGGCGGAGTCGCGTCACAGGGATCGTTGTCTCCATAAGGGCTGATCAACGGCGAGCCAGCTGAGTTGGAATAAGCTACTTTGTAGATGATGCATTTGTGTGCAGGATCGTTCGGGTTGCTGGCGTCAGGTAGAATTCCCCAGCCGCTGGTAGGCGAATATATCGTACCTGCTGTCATCGCCGCTACGTCCGCAAGCGCCATCGTCTGCGCTGGCTTGTCGAGCCCGGCAAGTGTGACCGGTGTGCTGGCCGAACCCCATTTGGCACCGGCTTCACCGCACATCATTGTCTCGGACATGCCATAGGAAATCTGAGCATCATAGAGCGCCGGAGTGATTCCCCATTTATCGATTGGTTCGTTAGTCCAGACACCGGGCCAGAATTTGCGTGGTGTCATACCTGTGACGTTGTCGTCAGGGCACTTGAGAACCTGCACACTCTTAGAATACGGGTAGATTGAGTTGAACCACCAGTTCTCAAAATGACCATTCCCACCGAATGCATCTGCATTCAGGCTAAAGTTCCAATACGGCATCGTCTCATCATAGTCCTGGTTGTACATCATAATGCCTTTCCCAAGCTGATTGAGGTTGGAAAGACATGAGATGGCACGCGCTTTTTCACGCGCCTGTGCGAAAACAGGGAAGAGGATTGCAGCAAGAATCGCAATAATTGCGATCACTACGAGCAACTCGATCAGGGTGAAGCCACGTCGCTGTGGGGTAGAGAGTGAACTGGACACAATTTTTCTCCTTCATAAAATAGCAAACATTCATAACAACCAATTGGCATCGCTCGGAATTAGAGCGCTGCTGACACACGGACAAAAAACATTACAAGAACGAATACGCAAATATCCAACCCCTAAGCTGCGGGAACTGCTGTCGATTCGCGTATTATCAAATTCACAGGGCATAGAACGCAGTTTGCGCCTTCGCTCGATGCTGTGCCAGACAGCGCCGTCATTGCCATGTCGACGGCAGCCTTAGCCATTAGCATCACATCCTGCCGCACCGTTGTTAGCGGAGGGCTTGCAACCCGCGCCGCAGGTACGTCATCGAAACCGATTACAGAGACATCTTCTGGAATACGCAGACCCTCTTTGCGGATTAGCTTATAAACCTCGCCAGCCGTAAAATCGTTCCATGCGAGCACCGCTGTCGGACATTCCGCATTTTCGGCGGAACTGAAGAGCCGACCGATCCCGCTTTCATCAGATTGTCCTTCGCTGTCACAGTGTACGATCCAATCCTCGCGGACGGGCAAGCCAAGCCGCAGCAGACCCTCTCGAAACGCGACTACACGCCCATGAGAAGCGAAATCGACATCCGATGGAGCGGCATAGGCGATCCGCCGGTGTCCCAACTCTGCCAGGTGCGCCAGCGAAGCATCGATGCCAGCCGTATGATCACTATCTACCCAGTTGGCGCCGTCTATCTGCCGACAGATCGCAATAACGGGCATGCCCATCTCAGGCAGGCAGGTCATCAGCATACCGGCTGGCTCCGGATACAGCAGTAAAAAAGCGTCACTGCGGCCGTCTGCATAGCGCGGCAGTACGTCTTTGCTCGCCGAAATCGGCGAAGCGGCATAGATCATCGGGTTGTAACCGTACTCGAGCGTCTGATAAAAAAGAGCAGAAAGCAGTGACTGCTCGAACGCATGGTGCGCCAGTTCGACAAACGGATTCAGCGTACACACTACCCCCAGTACATCGGCACGACGCCGGCCCAGCGCACGCGCTACCCCGTGCGGTCGAAACTGCAGTTTTGCCGCCGCCGCAAGCACTCGCTCACGAGTTACGGACGGGATCTTGTTGATCCCCTTGCCGCTAAGCGTCAGCGAGACGGTCGTTTTAGAAACACCGGCTGCAAACGCCACATCTTCGAGCGTCGGACGCTTGTGCATCTGCAGTCGTTTCCTTTCTACATCACACGCCTGAGGACCAAATACCCCGCGTTTCAGCAAGTGGTCGGTTAACCGGTTTACTTAGCTATAAATATCATATCAGACCCGGTACGGATTGTCAAGTGTGAAGCGAGCTTTATGCTCATAATTGCAGAAAATAAGGCAATCTGTGCATTTATGCTGAGCTAGGAAGCCTTTATGCTGGCCTCACCTATTCGCCCGTGTGATCCTCTGCAGTGTAATGACGCGTTTCATTGCAGATTGTTTTCTCTTTTTCGGTACTACTTTTTGACGGCTCCGCGTTTACGAATCAGTTCCGGCTGTGCAGGCTGCATCTGCTGCGGTGGATTTCCGGACAGCAGCGCCTCCAGATCATCGACGACCATTTTACCGATGAAAGTGTGACCGCTTGCCACTCCGCCCGCGCGGTGCGCGGAAAGCACACAGTTGGGAGCCTTGCGGATCGGGTGATCCTTTGGAAGCGGCTCGGTCGGAAAAACGTCGATCGCCGCTTTGATACGACCGGCGTAGAGCAGATCGGTGAGCGCGTCGAAATCAACGACGTGCGCCCTGCTGATCAGCACTAATAGCGCGCCCTGTGGCATTCGTTCCAGCCGTTCACGACTGAGCATCGCAAGATTGGACTCACTGGGCACTGCCAGTACAAATACTACTTTCGAAGATTCGAGCAGCGTTTCTAAACCAACTGGTTCGACGCCCTGCGTTCGCAGAAAGCTATCGGTCAGCCAGGGATCGTAGACCCGAATCGGACAGCGGAACGGAGCAAGCAGCGACTTAAGCATACGCGCAATGCTGCCGAACCCGACGAACCCGACCGGCTGATCGTAGAGCATAAATGTGTTCGCGTAGTTTTCGAGGCCCCACCAGACTTCGGTTCCAGCACGCAGAGCAGCATCGGCGGGAGCGATCTCGCGCGCTCCGGCAAGCGTCAGACCGAGCGCCATCTCGGCGACAGCGGGGGCGAACGAGGGCGCGCAACTCAGCACACGTATTCCACGTTCGAAGCAGGCGGCATAGTCGAGCGTGTCGATGTCAGGCAGTCGCCCTGAGACTTCGAGTATCGCCCGTAGTTTCGGAAAATCCCGGACATCGCCATGCCGCCAGTTCGCCGAAACGACCGCAACGACATCGTCCCTGACTGCAGCAATTTCCGCCTCGGGCATCTGCTCATCGCGTCCCCAGACTACGTCCGCCATCTCGTCGAGACGTTCGCGGTCTTCCGGAGCGAAGGTCTCTGCCATGCGCCGAAAATGCGGATCGACGATTACTTTTTCTTTCATGTAGCTTCGATTCTTCCTCGCTCGCCCTCATCCGCTCTGCCCGATGCTGCGCGAACCTGGGGAGAACGAGAGTACTGCGCGGGCTGACCAGACCACCTCTCTAAAGTTTCGGAGAGGTGCTGGGGATAAGGGGCTAGGGTACGGGCGCTTTCATCAGAAATGCCATTTCCGTCAGAACCCGGGGATCGGCGTATACTCGTTTTTGCCGCCAGTTTGATCCTGACCACGCAGCAGATAGATATGGTGGTCTTTGTTCCAGCCCTCGCGGTGCAGCACGACATTGGCGGGCATAAAGCGCATCGTATAGCCGCAGCGCCGCTTCTCCGAAAAGTTCGGGTTCGAACCGTGAATCGTCCAGGCGTCATGGAAATGGCACTCGCCGACCGCGAGCTCAAGATTGACGGCTTTGTCTTCTTCGATCAGCTCCGGTGGAATGCGGGCATGAAAGACATTCGTCGATTTGTCCACCGCTTCATAGGCGTCGATTGCGGCGCGAAACGAGGTGTGTGTGCCGGGAATCACGCGCATACAGCCGTTTTCGACGACCGATTCATCGACCGCAAGCCAGAGCGTAATCACGTTCATCGGCTCGAGTCGATTATGCCAGTAGGCTCCGTCGGTGTGCCACGGCACCGCGCGTCCGTTGCCGCGCGGTTTAGCAATGAAATGGCTCGACCAGAGCACGATGTTCGGGCCGATGAAGTCCTCGATCACATCGAGCACGCGCGGGTCGGCGAGGTAGCGGAAAAGCCACGGGTCTTCGAAGTGCGGGACGTCCATCTCCTCCGGCCGTTTGCCTTCTGGAAGCGCGGCGATCATCTCATTCACATGCTCGCTCAGTAGTTCCATTTCACCCTGCGTGAAGATGCGCCCAAATTTCAGGTAGCCCTCGTCGGCATAAAACCTCACCTGTTCCGGTGTCGCATGTCGCACCGTATCGCCTGCCTGCCACGTCGCGGGACTTGCCGCCATTGTTTCCATGATTATCTCCCTTTTCTTTTTCTTTCTTATCATCTCTTTGGAGCTGCTATCCAACATCGTTTGCGATATATAGCACAGCAAACAATACGCTTGCATCCAATTTCTGGCCGCTCGCTCGAAATTGAGAACAGACTTGACTTACGTAACATTTTCGTGTACATCAATTATACACAAAACTCCCAAATCGTAAAATGAAATCGACACGCAGGAGGAATATGCCTGCGATTGGTGAATGAACCAAACAGTATGTCAACCAAGAATAAATCTGTTAATAGCGTTATTGTATCACGTTTGCGGCGGTTTCGTAAACCGGTTTACCAAACTTTGCTGCTGCTGATCATTTTGGTGGTTTTGAGCACCGGCTGTCATCGCGATGTGCCGACAATCATCAACGATGCGAAGCCGATTTCACCCGCCGCATACCAGTTGATGCGTGACGAAGAAAAGGTACATTACAAGAACGTCGTTGTCCGCGTACCGGAGAGCATGGGCGGCGCGATGCTGCCGTTCGATGTCGGTCCCTACCCTTCGGCGTCTGACAAAGCGGTGCATGGCGGCGACCTGAATACGCTGATGGGCTTGTACAACCAATCGATGTTCGAGCTGCAGCATCCCCGCGTCAAGATAGAGTACATCAATTTTGATATGTGGTCGGGCGATTTTCAGTCTGCGCTCGCGGTCGCGCTCTCGGCCGGACGCGCGCCCGCATTTTATGTTGCACGTGATCTGCCGCATACGATCGAGCAGGGCGTTTATGCCGACCTCACACCCCTGATGAAGACCTGGGATCAGTTCGGTCGCCAGCCGGAAAGCACCGTTCGGCAGGGCACACTTGATGGGCACATCTACACGATTTCGGGACACGAACTGTCCGCGCTTGTGATTCGCTACCGCAAAGACTGGTTCCGTGAGGCGGGCATCCTCAACGAAAAAGGCGAACCCGGTCCACCGAAGAACTGGACGTGGGCGGATTTTCGGCGGATCGCCAAACAGCTGACGGATTCGAAACGGAGCCGATTCGGTTTCGCCGGGGAGGTAGGGGATTTTCTCTACAACGCCGCACACGATCTCGATATGTACATTCCCGACCCAACGGGCAAGCGCACCTGGATTTTCAATGACCGCGATCCGGAACTGATCCGTTCACTTCAGGCGGCGCGGGAAATGTACTCCGTTGATAAATCCGTCTCTGCAAGCGTTTCGACGGGCTGGTTCGAGTGGCATAGCCAGTTCGATGCCAGTCATGCCGGAATGATCATAAGTTGGGCGGCGCATATCCCGCGTGAGAGTCTCGAGTCGCCGCAGAAGTTCGGCAAAGACAAGGTCTATGCGGAGACGGTCGGCATGTCTCCACCCCCGCACGACAGCCCCGATCTGCCCGCACTGCAACCGCTGACGGACCCGATCGGTTTCGACCCCACGCTGACGCCCGAGCAGCTTCATGCAGCTTTTGACTGGTACACGTCCTACCTTTATGGCGACGTATTCGTGAACCGTATGCGTAACGACGCCAACATCGCCAAGATCAACGGACGGCGCAGCACACTCTATTCGGAACTGCTTGCGCTGCCTTATAAACCCACCGTCGACCTGCTCGATCAGCCGCTCGACAAAGTGTTTCCGAAGGAGTATCTGGACGTCTACGATCAGATTCGCGCCTGCCATGCAGCGCCGCTGCCGCGCGAGTTCGGAATCGGCGAGCCCCCGACGAATGAACTTCAGGGCGCAGTTCATGCGATGTATTCGGAAGCCGTCACCAGCAATGTCGATCTGAAAGAGCTGCTGCACCGCACCGCAAACCTGGTCAACACGACGATGCTCGGATTCGGCGGCAAGGATGACCGCGATAAGCTGAAGCGCTACATCGAAGCGCGTTCGGAGTTCTATCACAAATACTATCCGCACTATTACGAGACTGCCTGGAAAGAGAAGCGTCAGACCTATTTTCAGGTGCCTCAATAACGAACCAAAGCGACCCAACAGGAACGACACAGGAATAAGTGATCATTCCCGCGGACACTCAGCCGAAGGCACATGGCGACGGAGTTCAGTCTGTTGAAGCAGATGGCCTCTACTCATCCACATTACAGGAGCAGTATGCAATTCGGAAAGCGGCTAAAATATCGGACACTGGCTGCCTGGGCGTTCACGCTGCCCGGGCTATTTTTCCAGTTCTTTTTCGGCTGGTTTCCTGTCATCTTCGCCTTCGTGATCGCCTTTCAGAAATACTATTTCGTCAGGCAGCCGCAGCCCGTGGGGCTGAAAAACTTTCGCGATGTCGCCGCCGACCCGCTCACGCTGACGACCTTCGGCAACACCTTCTCCTACGCATTTCTTTCGCTGGCACTGACTTTCTTCATCCCCATTTTCGTCTCGATTTTGCTGATGGAGATGACCCGCCGGACGATCCGCTGGATGATGGTGCTGTGGTTCATTCCGGTCGCCTCGACAGCAGGGATCGCGATCTGGAAGTATATGTATCACCCGCGCCTCGGACTGCTCAATGGTATTCTGACCGCGCTGCACATCCCGCCACAGCAGTGGCTCGACGATCCGCATCTGGCGATGCTCTGCCTGGTGCTGCCTGCACTGATCCTATTCGGACCAGGGCTGATCTATATAGCTGCGCTGCAAAGCATTCCCGAAGAGCTCTATGAGGCGGCGGAACTGGAAGGCGCGAGTTTCTTCACCAAGATCCGTGTCGTGACGCTGCCGCGCCTGCGCCCGATCATCGCGATGATGCTTATTTTCAGCGTGATCGGCTCTCTGCAGGTGTTCGAACTACCGTACATCATGACGGGTGGCGGCCCCGGTTACTCGACCACTACGGTCGTAATTCAGATTTTCAATCTGGCATTTTCGTCCTATAATCTCGGTAAAGCGACCGCCCTTGCGATCGTGCTGTTTTTCGTAATCATGATTCTCGTGATGCTGCAGCGGCGATTCTTCCGTGAAAATATCGATGGATGACAACTCCGCCTGGATAACTCCGGCGGCCTGAACTTGACTGATTAGGGTTTGCAAAGTAGAAAGAGAGTCGTGTAGTGCCGCTCATTCCCGCCGTCGGTCGAAAACGCCCGCGTGCCCGGTTCCAGTTGAATGCGATCGCCGCGTTCCTCTGGTTCGGTGTGCTACTGCACCTGCTTCCTGTGCTCTGGATGATTTCCGCCTCGTTCAAGCCGACTCAGGAGATTTTCGACCAGCCGTTCCGCCTGTTGCCACAGCACCCGAGCCTTAACTCGTACAAACTGCTGACGACGGCAGTGAACGCTGGCGCTTATAACCTCGACACAAGCGTTTTTCGCTATCCGTTCGTCGTCTATTTCCGCAACAGCCTGCTCATCGCGTTCCTGACGGTCGCGATCCAGCTTCCGATCACGGCGATGGCTGCCTACGCGGTGTCGAAACTGCACAGCCCGCGCTCTGCCCGTGGACTTTTCTACTTCTTCATCGGGACCCTGATGATTCCTGGACAAGTCGCGATCGTACCGCGCTTTCTGCTGCTATCGCACTTCCCTTGGCCCTCTCGGATCATCCCGCATCTGCCGTTCACGGATATGACGCTTCCCTCCGTCTCCCTGATCGGAACTTATTGGGGCGTCGTCCTGCCAGCTGCCTTCAGCGCATTCAACTTCCTGCTGCTGAAGGGATTTTTCGACACACTGCCCACCGATTTGATCGAGGCGGCGCGTATTGATGGAGCTTCGGAACTGCGAACGCTGCGGTCGGTAATGCTGCCGATGGCGCGACCAGTCGTCGCCGTCACGACCTATTTCGCCTTCACAGGCGCCTGGAACGACTTCCTCGGTCCCTGGATTATTTTGATGAGCGAGCAGGGCAAATGGCCGATTTCGGTCGTGCTTTACAAAATGCAGTCGCTGCTGATGGGGTGGCAGCCGAGTCAGGGCAGCATGGATCCCGCCGTGCAAAAGCTGCTTGCTTCAGGAGTAGGATTCAATGCGCTGATGGCGCTTTCGGTGGTCGAATCGATCCCGATGTTCATCGCCTTCTTGATTTTCCGCGAACAGCTGATGAAGGGTATTCAGATCGCCGGTCTCAAGGGATAGTCGTTCACTGTCTGAATTGGAAGGAAGAATACAATGCCCTACGCGCCCAAGCCTTACGTCGAGCATCCCGACCTCAAGCCCGCGATCGCTCTGATTATCGATGATCCTGCGCCGTGTATCAACCCGCTCTGGTACTTTCGCAATCAGGTCGACAAGCAGGCGGAGCCAGTTTTCGCGCGTACGATTCCGGTCGACTTTATGCAGGAGTGGTGCGACTGGATTCGGGATAATGGCATACGCGGTGATTTCACGGTGCTGCCCTACCCTGCCGGTCTGGGGCGCATCGACGATCGGCTGGAA
Source organism: Chthonomonadales bacterium (assembly GCA_038216735.1). Taxonomy (GTDB): domain Bacteria; phylum Armatimonadota; class Chthonomonadetes; order Chthonomonadales; family Chthonomonadaceae; genus JBBQPY01. The sequence continues at coordinate 7,515 of JBBQPY010000118.1, read as the reverse complement.
GGGTACGACACAGAGGAGTTACAGGAGTGGGTACGACTGGCACGAGAAGCGGTGATGCCGCAGTTCGACATCCATTGCGAGATACTGACCCATACGAATGCGCTGGATTTGCAGACGCATAAACTGCTGCCGATCAGCGAACACGAGTGGACGGATCAGCAGGATGAGGTGACGCTCGCCGCCTACTTTGCCGCCGCAATGACGATTCTAGGGGACGCGAGACTCCCCAACAACGGCATGACACAACCCTGCTATTATAACGGAGACGAGTCGATGTACGCCCGTGCATTGCTGACGGCGGAAAAACAGGTCAACGGGCGCAAAGTGACGCACAATTTCCTGCACAACGACAACACGGCGGATGCGGTCGTGCCGCGAATCACGCACCTCGACACGGCGGCAGGCGAGGCAGTACTCAGCATCTGGGCAGGCACGGATGATTTCATCTGGAACACTCAGGAGCCAGTCGCATCAGAACCTGCGATGCGCCCGCAGTTGCTTGCAGACCGATTTTTGACTGAAGACGGAACGCAGGGGAGACTTGTGCAACTGCTTCACGGCGGTGGCCCGCTGATTATGGTCACGCACTGGCAGTCGCTGTATTCGAATGGGACGCGGCTCGGTCTGAATAGCTATCGTGAGGTGGTGAAGAGGATCAAATCGCAGTTCGGGAACCGAGTTGCCTGGCGCAAACTTTCCGAGATCACACAGCAGTTTCTCGCCGCTCAGACCGTAGTATTCCGCTCGGAGGCGACGCCGGACGAGGTAAAGCTCGCGGTGGAATCGCCCTTCGATACAGATATTCTGACTTTTTCCGTGCCAATGCCCTGGCCGCTCTACACTGGACCGGAAGTTCGTGTCGATGGAAAACCGCTGGCGCAGGTTATCCAACCATTGGATTTGCAGGTCGGAAAGTGGCTGATGCGCGGCTCGGTCGTCACGATCAGCGCGCCCCTCACCGCCAATGTACCGCTGCATGTCACTTTAACGCGAAGGATGCCATAACTGCGATTAGAGAAAACACGGTTATTCCGATTCTAAACGAAACGGGACATTGTCAGTGACCAGAAGTTTGCAAAAGCGTGTGAGAAACCGGATCGTCGTCAATCGAATAGTAAGCAGTTGGCGATAGGAGAGCTTCTAAGCACTCCCTTGCCGCGTCGCGCATCGAGTCAGAAGCATCGGCAGAGGCAGCGATCTGCTCGACATATGGTATCGCCTTGCGATCGCCATCCCTTTGTACCTGCTTGAGAATCGCAGTGATCAATTCGTTATGTCCGGTATCTCCATTGTCGGGAGAGTAGGCGCGTAGCAATTCCCTCGCCTCAGATTGCGTCGTATAGCTTCCCGATACCGGACGCAAAAGCTGGTCCGCAGGTAGATCGCGCGCGCTTGCCGCGCGCAGCAAAGTCTGTTCTGCGCTGACCAACCGTATACGCTCCTTCAACGCTGGCAGGCAGGCTTTCGCCGCCTCGATCAACTCCGCACTGACCTTACCACGAATCCGCGTTTTCGCCAGCGACTCTACTTCTTCCAATGCTTTCGGATCCCCGACCTGCTCGTATGCCTTCAAAATCTGAATTGCCAACTCGATATCGGCACCCGAACGTGCATGTTTAAGCACACGATTTAGGCTGTACCGCTGTTCGGCGTCGAGCAGATGTGCATCGCACGCCATCAACTGTGGCAGCAGACGCTGCAATGCCTGCAAAGCAACCGCACGGATATCTTTGTCGCCGAAATCGAGCGCCTCGGCGAGCGGACCGATCACACGTTTGTCCTCGAACTGCGTGAGCGTAAGCGTCGTCTTTTTCCGCTGGGCACTGATATACGCGCCGCTGCCTATAACTCCGGACATACTGGCAAAACTGCTGAAAATATCCCAGGGGAAATGCCCTTTGCGCATCCATACGCCGATCATAGCAATTAGCATCAGACCAAAAATAGCCACAAAGAAGGCTTGCGTGGCACGGGCGCAGTTTCGTGACTTGCGCCGCTCACCGGCAATAACGCTCAGCAGCTCGTCCACACTTTGGGGATCCGATGCCGGGATCTCCTCAGGATTTCCACAGTCCGTTTTTCTATCGTTTGTCACAGTCTTCATTGTATTTATGTTCGGACCATCATTCGACTTGCTGCCCCACATCGTCAATCACTCCTCGCAACAGGGTAGGCTTATGATCTTCTCTCATTTATACTGACACTGTGATCCGTCGAGCGGTTTCAGTTTTTGGTGAATTGGATAGATCTTATGGACACGCTCCCTGATCTCAAATCACGCATGAAGGTGGAGATAAGAATGTGTCGCTGAGGGAAAGGGAACGGATAATAGAGTATCGAGAAGGATGGGTTGCACAATTCAGACACGCGTTTTGAGCGGGCGACCGAGTTTCTCCCCCAGGAAGCGGGACGCAGCCGCCACCTTTTCGAGATCAATTCCTGTCGCGATATCCATTCCGTCTAAAAATGCGACCAAATCCTCAGTAGCGAGGTTGCCGCTCGCGCCTGGCGCGAAGGGACAGCCACCGGTTCCACCGGCCGACGCGTCGAAAATTGCGACGCCATACTGGAGCGCCATCAGCACATTCGCAAGCGCGAAACCGCTGGTATCGTGAAAGTGGTACGCCAGACGCTCCGAACTGAGAATGGGAATCACCGCTTCCGTCAGATTCGCGACCGAAATGGGAGTTGCGCGCCCGATCGTATCGCCAATCGAAACCTCATCCACGCCCATTGCCACCAACTGTTCGACGATCGGCACAACCTTCTCGATAGCGATCGATCCCTCATACGGACAGACAAACGCCGTCGAAACATAAGCGCGCACACTCATCCCGTACGACCGAGCTGCTGGCATCAGCAAACGAAAACGATCGAGCGATTCGGCGATGCTCATCCCGATATTCTGCTGCGTGAAGGTCTCGCTCGCAGCAGTGAAGAGCGCGATCGACTTCACTCCGGACGCATATGCGCGTTCGAGTCCGACTTCGTTTGGGACGAGTGCAGAGTATCGTACAGTGGGGTGAGGCGCAAGACCTGTGAAGACTTCGGCAGCATCCGCTAACTGCGGAACACGCTTCGGACTGACGAACGACGAGACTTCGATATCCGAATATCCGGCCTCCGCAAGCAGTGTTATAAATCGCACTTTGTCTTCGGTCGAGACCAAAGTCGCTTCATTTTGCAGACCGTCACGCGGTCCCACTTCGACCACACGAACGGTAAGTGGCAGTTGTGTCAGAAATTGTGAAGTCATGGATTATCGCCGGTTTCCGTTTTTGGTGACGGCGCTGTCTCTGCAGGCACGATCTCGATCACCGGGGCGCCATGTGTCACCTGTTGCAGCGCCTTGACATGAACTGCTTTTACGGTTCCGGCGAATGGCGCATCCAGCGTCGACATCACCTTCATCGCCTCGATTACCGCCAGCGGCTGATACGCCGTCACAGTCTCGCCGACGGCAACGAGCATCTCCGAGACGACGCCCGTCATCGGCGCAGTCAGGATACCGGAAGAGGATTTCGGCGTTTTGGAAGCGGAGGCGCGAGTACGATACGGCTGAAATCGGTACGTATTCCCACCGTACGAAAAATCGAGATTATCCCCTGCACTGGCAAAAGGAACTCGCCACGAATGTACGAGTGGGCTGTCAGCTTTCGTCTCGGTGAGGTGCAGAACATCTTCTTCCGTACGCGCGACGGTCAGGGAATGCGAACTGCCATCCGGAAGCAGGACCGTCCAGCTGTCGCCGGTTCGTTCCGCTTCCAAAGTGATGAGCGCGTCGCCATGTATGAATTGCAGTTTCATGTGTTTCGCCACCCATCGGAGGCACGCCACAGTTCGGAAATGTTATCGGTACCGCTGCGAATCGCTGATTTACCAGTAACCGAGACGCCTTGTTTGCTCGATTTTCCGGACGATGACCCTGCTGTCACAGCAGCGCCAGCCAGCGCGAGCAGAACCTCGTTCGGGATCGCTGCATCGGGCTTCCAATCCGCGAAACGCTGTTCCAGAAAGCGTGTGGAAAGATCCCCCGCGCGGAAAGCTGGGTCGCGCAGAATCGCGAGCAGATAGGCGAGATTCGTCTGTACGCCGAGGACATGAAAGTTCAGGATCGCCTGTTCGAGACGCTCCAGAGTTTCCGCGCGATCCGCGCCGCGCACGATCAGCTTAGCCAGCATCGGGTCGTAATAAGGCGAAACGACGCTGCCGCGCGCCACTCCGGAATCAATCCGGACACCTGGTCCCGAAGGCTCGATCCACTGAGACAGCGTGCCGACCGAGGGCTGAAATCCAACTGCTGCATCCTCCGCGTATATCCGCACCTCCATCGCGTGACCGGAAGCGAGGCACTGCTCCTGCGTGAACGGCAATGGCTCACCCTCAGCAATCTGAAACTGCAGCCGAACCAGGTCGAGTCCCGTCAGAAGTTCCGTGACAGGATGCTCGACCTGCAGACGTGTGTTGACCTCGAGAAAATAGAAGCGCGGCGGACCGTCGGGAGGCGTTTCCAGCAGAAATTCGACCGTTCCAGCATTCACATAGCCAGCCGCTTTTCCGACGGCAACCGCCGCTTCCGTTATCTGTTTTCGCAATTCCGGTGTCAGCGCAGGAGAAGGACTCTCTTCGATAATTTTCTGATGGCGACGCTGTATCGAACACTCGCGCTCGAATAGATGGTTCACGCTGCCGTGCGTATCACCGAAAATCTGCACTTCGATATGGCGAGCCTTTGCAATATAGCGTTCGAGCAGCACCCGATCGTCGCCGAACGCCGCTTTCGCTTCGCGACGCGCCTCTTCGATGCTGTCGGCAATATCCGCCTCGTACGTTACGACCCGCATTCCGCGCCCGCCCCCGCCCGCCGACGCCTTGATTAGCAGAGGCATTCCGATCTGCTTCGCCCTGTCCAGAAGCACTTCATCCGTCTGGTCATCACCGCTGTAACCCGGCACAACAGGGACCCCTGCCTGCTCCATCAGACGCTTGGCTTCGATTTTGTCACCAAGGCGGCGCATCACACTGGCGGGCGGACCAACGAAGGTAATTCCTCCCTGAGCACAGGCTGCAGCAAAGTCCGCGTTCTCCGACAGGAATCCGTATCCTGGATGAATTGCATCTGCCTGCGACGCTTCCGCCGCCTTCAGCAGGCTTTCAATATTCAGGTAACTCGCTTTTGCCGGAGCCGGTCCGATACAGTAGGCAGCATCTGCCAGCCCGACATGCAGCGCCTCTCGATCGGCTTCGGAGAAGACGGCAACTGGCGCAATACCGCTTTCCCTGCAAGCGCGAATGATACGCACGGCGATCTCGCCCCGGTTCGCGATCAGCAGCCTCTTGATTTTCATCGGTTTTTGTTCATCTGTTGTTATTCATTGGTCAATTACAAATTCGCCAACGGACTAAAGTCCGTTGCTGCAGACACTGCGTGCCGAGTGTTCTTTGGACACGAGAGGCTACCGTGTCTGTATTCTCTCCCCCTCCTTTGCTTTTTTTTCAAGGAGGGGGCTGCGAGGTGGGCATGGCCGCCTGCGACGTTTGTTTTTCCAGACGGGTACTTTCAGTACTCAGCAATCAGATCGCCCAGTTCGGTTTACGCTTTTCGAGGAACGCTTTCAGCCCTTCCTGACCTTCCGCGCTGACACGCAATGCGGCTATACATTCGATTGTCGTCTCGGCTGCCTCTTCCAGAGTTTGACCGGCGATCGTTTTCAGCAGTCGTTTCGCCGCAGCGACCGACGCAGGGCCTGCCGAGCGAAGCAAGGTTAGTTTCTGCTGAAGTGTCGATTCGAGGTCTTCGGCTGGTGTCACCTGCTGCACCAGCCCGAGCCTCAAAGCCTCGCTTGCACCGAAACGTTCCCCCGAGAGAAACAGCGAGCGGGCTGCTCCGATACCGATCTTCTCGACCACATAGGGCGCAATCACAGCAGGTATCAGTCCCAGTCGCACTTCACTCAGTGCGAAGGTGGCTTCTTGCGCAGCGATCGTGATGTCGCAAACGGCAGCAAGCCCCACCCCACCGCCAATCGCTGCGCCATGAACGACCGCAAGAGTCGCCTGGGGACAATTTGCAATCGCGGCGAACATCTGCTGCAAGCCCCGCGCATCCGCAACATTCTCTTCCTGACTATAACTCGCCATGCGCTGCATCCAGTTGAGATCGGCTCCTGCGCAAAATGATTTCCCCGCGCCGCGCAGCAGGATCGCTCGTACTGAAGGATCCAAGCTCACACGTGCAAATGTTTCCGTAAGCTCCGCAATCATTCGGTCGTCGAACGCATTGTGAACTTCGGGGCGATTCAGGGTGACAATCGTCACACGGTTCTCACACAGAACAGAAATTGTCGATGTCAATGATATCACCCTTTTCCATCGCAAGAAACCCTCACCCCGCCCCCTCTCCCGAAGCATCGGAAGCCTCCCTTGCCCTTGCGCCCCATCCTGAGTAAGGTATAGTCGGAGAGGAAATGAAGTCGGGGTAATCTTGCGCCGTATTATGCAGGAAACCGACTGGTTACGACTTACATCCGAAAAACGCCAAATTTTGTTGCGGGAACGGGCGCATTGTAGGCGGCGGCAAGACCGAGACCGATCGCCATCCGTGTATCGAGCGGATCGAGAATACCGTCGTCCCAGAGACGCGCCGTGCTGTAATAGGGACTGCCCTCGCGCTCATAGGACTCGAGTACGGGACGCTTAAACTCTTCCTGCTCCTCCGCCGTCATCGTCTTCCCTTGCGCTGCCAGCTGATCCAGCTTGACGGTCAGCAGGACGTTTGCCGCCTGCTCGCTGCCCATCACCGAAATACGCGAATTGGGCCAGAGCCACAACTGACGGGGACCGAAAGCACGCCCGCACATCCCGTAGTTGCCCGCGCCGAACGAACCGCCGATCATCACTGTGAACTTCGGTACTTCCGCATTCGATACCGCCATTACCAGCTTCGCGCCGTGCTTGGCGATCCCCTCCTGTTCGTATCGCTGCCCCACCATAAAGCCGGTAATGTTTTGCAGGAATATCAGCGGCGTCCTGCGCTGACAGCACAGTTCGATGAAATGCGTTCCTTTCAGCGCGCTCTCCGAAAAGAGTACCCCGTTGTTGGCGATGATGCCGACTGGAAAGCCTTTCCAGCGCGCGAAACCGCAGATCAGACTGGCACCGAAACGCGGCTTGAATTCATGAAAGCGGCTGCCGTCTACCAACCGTGCGATGATCTCGCGCACCTCGAATGGCTGACGGAGATTGCGGGGGAGGATGCCATAGATTTCTGCCGGATCATAGAGCGGCTCTTCGGGTTCAGAGAGTTCGACGGGAGTGCGCGGCTGATTCAGCCCCTCCACGATCTCTCGCACGAGCCTCAATGCTTCTTCTTCGGTTTCGGCGAAGTAGTCCGCAACGCCGCTGATGCGGGTGTGCATATCGGCGCCCCCGAGGTCTTCCGCCGACACGATCTCGCCTGTCGCTGCTTTGACAAGAGGAGGTCCGGCGAGAAAAATCGTGCCCGCGCCTTTCACA
>JBBQPY010000117.1:0-16388 GCA_038216735.1 Chthonomonadales bacterium | reverse complement strand
GCCTTCTGCTGGCCCATGCGCGTGATGGTATTGAGTTGCTCGCGTTGGTCGGCTGTGAGGGTAAGGGAAGTATGTTTGCTCATACCTTCAGTTTACCCGCCCAAAACGCATTATCTAAAACTTCGTGAAACTAACGACTAGTGACCGACAGGCGAAATTAGACAAACAGAAATCTAGATCATTGCACCTCGATCATTAAATTTCGGGCGGTAGCAACAAGGTCGATCACATCGACAAATTTAATTAACCGATAGAAACGAGACTTCATTGGAAACGCTGGATAAGAACTTAGAAATGCCGGAACCGAAGCGGGATGAGGCTTTATCACCAGAACTGCGCGAACAGATAGCCCGTCTGCAGCGTGGTACACTCGATATCGTCCCAGCCGGTGGCCTCGCTGCCAAACTGCTTAAATCGCAAAAAACTGGGAAACCGCTCAAAATTAAACTCGGTCTCGATCCGACCGCACCTGATATTCACCTTGGTTTCGCGGTCGTGCTCCGTAAACTGCGGCAGTTCCAGGACCTCGGACATCAAGTGGTCATTATTATTGGCGACTACACCGCCTTGATCGGTGACCCGTCCGGCAGATCGGCGACGCGCCCGATGCTCTCCGCAGAAGCGATCGCCAGTAACGCGGTAACCTATATCGATCAGCTCGCCAGAATACTCGATCGCGATAAGACTCAGGTGCGCTACAACAGTGAATGGCTTGGCAAACTGGGTTTTGCAGAGGTTGTGCAACTCGCCGCAAAAATGACGGTGGCACAGGTCATGCAGCGCGAAGATTTTGCCAACCGTTTTGCACAGCATCAGCCGATCAGTCTGCACGAACTACTTTATCCACTGGCGCAGGCGTACGATTCAGTTGCAATCGAAGCCGATATCGAGATGGGCGGGCAGGACCAGACCTTCAACATTCTTGCCGGTCGCGATCTCCAGCGCGAAGTCGGGCAGGAGGCGCAGGTTGCCCTCTTCATGCCGCTGCTCGTAGGGCTGGATGGCGTCAAAAAGATGAGCAAGTCGATCGGCAACTACGTCGGTATTATGGAAACGCCGGACTCGATGTATGGAAAACTGATGTCGATCTCCGATGCTCAGATGCGGGACTATTTTGTGCTGTGCACCGATGTTGCTCTCCCTGAAATTGACACGCTGCTTGGCGAAGCCGAAAGCGGAAAAACGAATCCCAAGGACGTTAAGAGACGCCTTGCACGCGAGATCGTCACACTCTATCATAACGCGGAAACGGCAGATTTAGCCGATATTCAGTGGCACAAGATTCATTCGGAGGGTGAAGCGCCAACGGAGATTCCGTTCGTTGAGCTCGCGAGCAGTCTGGCGCTCGATGGCAAAATATGGGTCTGTAAGCTGCTGGTCTCCTCAGGAATCTCTAAAAGTAACGGCGAAGCGCGGCGGCTGATCGAGCAGGGGGGCGCACTGATCGACGGCGTGAAGCTGACCGATCCGAGCGCGGAACTTCCGATCGACAGCCTCGAAGGCGCGGTACTTCGCGCCGGTCCGAAGCGTTACCTTCGCGTGCATTTCGTCTGATTGCAGATCGACGCCGCTCGTTGCCGCACGGATATCAGGTCGTGTCGAGACCTTCGCTTGCCGGAATCGGAGAATCGAATGGCGCTCCATGAGAGACCGCAGCAGACATCCAAAACTTCCATTTTGTCATCCCGGGCCGCACTGGATACGGCTGCTGCCGCGCGAAAACGTCTGCAGACGCGTACAACGCTCGCCAGCATCCTCGTCGGAGCAGTCGTCAGTCTTCTCATATGGCTGACGCAGGGGAGATACCCATCCCTTCGTGACAGAAACGGAACCCAGCGCCAGAATGGTTATGGTCCGATGCCTCGTCCCGGATTCGATAGAGGGAGGGGCGGAAGCATGCGATTCTTTCAGGGTGGACCGGGTAGAGGCGGTCGATCCGAGTGGCCGCCACCATCGCCGCGATCACGGTATGTCGCCAACCTTGCTGCTGAAACCGATGACTATACGATTTCGGTACGACAGGTGATGTGCGATAACAAAAACCTCTATCCAGGTTCATACTTTTCAAACAGGTTTATGGGGCGATACGAACGGCCTCAGAAACAGGAGAAAATGCTGATCAGTATGCAGATATTGGCGCACAGCCCTTCTGCTCTGGCGCGACTTCCTGAATTCCCTCCTCAAATCACTGCTATCGAGGAATCAGGGAAGCGACTTGAAAGCCTCGATCCAGGTTCGCCTGTACACTTCGAGAACGGTGTCGCCCGTGGCTATACCTTTCTGGCTCCTACCGGTTCGGCACATGCCCTGAAGTCGGTAGAGGGAGAGATTCAAGTTTCGTCGCTTTCTCCCGCAGAGGTTCACTCCGCGTCGAACTCCTCTGCCGCAGCGCCTCCAAGTCAGCCTGCACACATTGCTTTCAGGATCGAAAACGTTCCTCTGCCACGGGCACACCTGATATATGGTCAGGCGGATGCAGTGCTTGTGAATGCTGGCACAGCTCGCCATCTGGCAGCCGCTCCTCATTCTGAAACCATTGCCTCCGTCCGATGTCTGCGGTCGAAATCTGCGCTCAGTCTCGACGCGAGTATGCCGCCCAATGTTCCTGCCCTGGCTCCCCTCAGGGTGCCGAACACGCTCATTTTGCAGCAGAGTTTGTCGAACACATTCCTGGTCCCACGCACACGCTATAATCCGAACCAGAAGCTATACTCGGCAAAAAAACGGAAGGTTGATAAACGGGGTGGATTTAAGATAGCTGTTAGCAATAAGGATAAAACAAATGACACTGCTGCCCCGCTGCGCGTAACGGTGACGGCTGGTATCGAAAAAAATGGTGAAATTCCACTCAACCTGACTTTCTCGGATCAAGAAAGTAAGCAGCAGTCGTTGCAGATACAGGTTTCCGCATGGGACGATGAGCCGTTGTTGCTGCTCATTCCGCCCCCTGGCGCCGCGAGTGCGGCTGCTTCTCAAAAACATACTGCAGTCGGTCGAACCACAAAAAGAACTGACCGCCGCAACAGCCAGCAACTGTGGACGGCGCTGCGTTTGCATCTGAACTTCGATGTGCCAGAAGAGCAAGCACCCCTGCCGGGCAGCCGTGTCAATCCATTCACCGCGGCAGCCGGACAGCGTGGGGGTGAGCTGGCTGGTTCGATCGCTATCGCCGGCGAGCCGCTTCGATCCGGAAGTATCAAGCTCAAAATAACCCCGCTCGGTACGAAGGCGAAACCTGCAGTGATCGTTGCGCTGACTCTTGATACAGACGGTGTCTGGTCGCTCCCGAACACTGCGCCGGGACGCTATCAAATCGCGCTCGAGGAGGCGACGCCTCACATCAATCCGCTCTATCCTTCGGGTACATGGGAGTCTTATCTAGAGCGCAGATTCAGGATCGCGCACCCGCGCTGGCAAACCCCACCGCAAACGGAACTGGAGATCGCGCCGGGCGGACACTTCACCGTCAAACCGTGGCGTGTCATCGATTCTCCAACTGGCATTCAGGGCTTATAGCTGAGCGCGAAATCGATACGCTCCTGAAGCGTCGGGTGGCTGCCATACCAGAAATGCAGGAGCGGAGGCGGCGATGGATCGGCATAATCGCGCTCTGCGAAGCCAACGAAAAGATGCGCCATTGCTTCGTTCAGCCCGGTGAGCCGCAGCCCATAGATGTCGGCGCGGTGTTCGATATACCGCGACTCGGCGTTGGCAATCGGCATTTGAAACTGTATAAAGAGCGCGATTGTCAGCAGAAACAGTGGCAGCGCGGCAAGGTCCGGAGCTCCCCATACTCCATATTTGGCTTCCCCGAACCCCAGCAGGCGGGGCAGCAGTCGCGATGCTGCGAACAAAAACAGCCCTGCACCCAATACGCTCGACAGCGCGCCATACCAAATATGCCTCTCGACGTAGTGTCCCATCTCATGGCCGACCATCGCCAGAATCTGGTCGTGTGGCAGTGTCGTCAGTGCAGTGTCTTCGATCACAATCCGGGTTGCAGGACCGATGCCGGTCACATAGGCGTTGACGTGTGCCGTTCTCCGACTCGTGTCCTGAACCAGGATTCGCGCGTCCGTGATATTCGCTTTTGCTGCGAGCGCGGCAATCTTATCGTGGAGTCTACCCGGCGGCAGTGGCGTGAACTTATTATAGAGCGGCGCAATGAACAACGGCTGGATGATGATCGAAGCGAGTATTACGGGGATGCTCGCTGCCCACATCCACAGCCACCAGCGATGCGGTGAGCGGCAGTACAGCCAGTAGATGCCCCAGATCAGAAGCACGACCGAAAAGCTGATTATGCTGCCGCGCAAGTCGTCGAGGAGCAAGCCGCTCAGGGTCTGGTGCGAGAAGCCGAAGTGGTGTTCGAGCGCGAAGGAGAGCAGACCGAAGGGCAGACTCCAAAGGCGCGAGAGAACCAGATAGGCGGCGTAATAGACGGCGAGGGCGCGAAACGGCGGGGGACTACCGAGGATCGATTGCCATTTTGTTCCGAAACTTTCGACGCGGTCGCGAAGCCGTCGTGCCATTACGGTACGGAGGAGCAGCCATAGCCCGAACAGGTGCCAGAACAGCGCGAACAAACCGAGCGTGTTACCGATCCGTTGATAGATAATCGCTTTATGGGAGACTTTGGGCGTAAATAGTTTCTGTCTGGCGAGTGTTGCTTCGTGCAATTTAGTGATCGCGTCGTCATTCGGGGCGACAGTGACCTGCCAGGCCTTCTCATTACATCCTCCGGGGATTTCAGTAATATCGCTGTCGTCCCAGTTCAATCTGCGCAGAAGTCTGCCCTGTGAATCGACGATGATTTTGTCTCCGTACCAGGCGATACCCAGCGTATCACCGGAAGAGATGGTCTTGCTCTCTACATGTTCTCTCTCTTTTGTCTCGCCCTGCGATATATATACGGAGTGGCTTTCGACTGAAACTGGGAAACTGTATGCGTTCGTTATGTGAAGCGAGCTGCCCTGGGTACAGCCGCCCGCCACAAAAACGACAAGAAAAAGTAATCCGGCAAGTTGCGCGAGTCTTCTCATACTGCCCTCACCCCAACCCCTCTCCCTGCCACTCGTTCTTCGTCAGGGAAAGGAGCGAATGCGGAATTGCGGCGTAGCCGGGAGTTGGAAACTCCCGGAACGACAAAATGAAATCGAGCGAGTCGTGAAATTATCCAGCAAAAAAGGACGAACGTCTCTCAGACGGCTGATGCGAGATGTAAGCAAAAGATAGGATAGAATCAGGCGCCGACTGCGGCGAGCGCAGCATCGTAATTAGGTTCGTTCGCAACCTCCGGCACATACTCGACATATTTTAACACACCGTCCGGACCGACGACGAATATCGAACGCGCCAGCACGCGCACGAACGGTCCGTCCGCGATCAGCACACCGTAGGCTTTACCGAAACTGGTGTCGCGATGGTCTGAAGCGCATTCCAGCTTATCAAGACCTTCCGCGCCGCAAAAACGTGTCTGTCCAAACGGAAGATCGGTGCTGACAGTGACGACCGCGACGCTATCGGGCAGAGACGCGGCACGCACATTGAACTTTCGGGTCTGTGTGGCGCAAACGGGGGTATCGAGAGAGGGCAGTACGGAAAGCAGCAGCGTTCGACCCGCATAATCCGAGAGCTGAATATCCTTCAGGCCGGTGGCAGCGTTCTGCTGCAGGAGAAAATCCGGAGCCTTATCGCCGATGTGCAGTTCTGGACCTTCGAGTGGAAAGGGGTTGCCGCCGAGTGTTGTAGTACGTTGGGACATAATCTGCTCCTTGGGTCGATTTATTAGGGTTTGCGAAATGTAGACAAAATGAAGATCAAATTGGAGAAGGAATGAGGCGATCTTCGATCCGGTCCAGCAGACCGTCGCGCAGATGATAGAGGCGATCGGCAGCGTCCACCATCGCCGGATCGTGGGTTACGACGACTACGGCGCCTCGTTCCCGATAGCGCATCAAAAGCTCGATGACCGCGTGACCGTTGGTCTGATCGAGCGCCGCGGTCGGCTCGTCGGCAAAAATCACTGCGGGATTGTTGATCATCGCGCGCGCCACGACAAGACGCTGCCGTTCGCCTCCGGACAGGTGCGAGGGATAGCGGTCACGCAGGTGATGGATGTTGAGCTCCGCGAGCAGAGTATCGACACGTTCCGCCGTCGAACGGTCACCTTCCGGCGCGGCGATTGCCACATTTTCGCGGGCTGTCAGATAGTTGAGCAGAAACGGCTGCTGAAAGACGAAGCCAAACTGCTTGCGTCTAATACCCGCCCGATCTTTTTCGCTCATCGCGACGAGCGATTTCGCCGCATAAACCACATCACCGGTGGTCGGCTGCTTCAGCCCGCTCATCAAGTAGAGCAGTGAGCTTTTGCCGGACCCGGAGGGACCCATAATGCCGAAAAAGCCGCGCGCACCGACCTCGATCGAGATGTCGCGCACGGCATAGGTCGTCTGGTCGCCGTCGAAATAGGAAAGGCTGACATTGGTTGTACGCAGGCTCATCGGCAGGTGTGCGAATTGGCTCCCGGTCGCTCGTCCGTTTGATCAGTAGAGAGCTTGTTCCGTATCGGTATCGAAAAGGTGGCTTTTTTCCAGATCGAATACGACGTCCATCATCTCGCCGATTTGCGCCGGAGATGCGCTGTCGATCATCGCCGTAAGGGGAATATCACCCGCTTTGAGATAGAGTTCAACATCGCTGCCGAGCGGTTCGATGACGTCGACCTCGACCTGAATGGTATTTCCGGGCGCGGGCGCGATCGCGCCGATCACCCGTGTATCGTAAATGTCTTCCGGACGAATTCCGAATATGCAGGATTTGCCGACATAGCTCAGCAGCCGTTCACGGCGCGATTCCGGCAGTGTGACGCGGAAGCCGCCCGCGTCTGCGATCAAACTGGAGCCCTCGAGCGCGATCTTGACGGGGGTGAAGTTCATTGCTGGCGAGCCAATGAAGCCCGCAACGAAAAGATTGGCGGGGTGATGGTAAAGCGTCAGCGGCTTGTCGCACTGCTGAATGACGCCATTACTCATCACGGCGATCCGGTCCCCCATCGTCATCGCTTCTATCTGGTCGTGGGTCACATAAACGGTGGTGATCCCGAGGCGGCGGTGCAGCTTGATCAGTTCGGCGCGAGTTTGAACGCGCAGTTTCGCATCGAGGTTCGAGAGCGGCTCGTCCATCAGGAAGACTTTGGGTTCACGTACGATCGCGCGTCCGAGCGCAACGCGCTGACGCTGCCCGCCCGAAAGCTCTTTGGGTTTACGCTGCAACAGCGGCTTGAGACCGAGCATCTCAGCTGCTTCCGTGACTCGCCGGTCGATCTCGGCGTTGGTGAAGGTACGTTTCGAGTTGACTGGCCAGACCCCGCCGGTCGGTGTGCGCTTGAGGCGCAGTCCGAAGCTCATATTGTCATAGACGCTCATGTGCGGGTAGAGAGCGTAGTTCTGGAACACCATTGCGATGTCGCGGTCTTTGGGGGAAACATCGTTGACGACGCGCTCGCCGATGAAAATCTCGCCGCTCGTCGATTCCTCAAGTCCGGCGATCATTCGCAGCGCGGTCGTCTTGCCACAGCCCGATGGACCGACCAGCACCATGAATTCTTTGTCGCGAATCTCCAGATTGATGCTGTTGACGGCGGTAACTTTGTTGAACGACTTCGTCAGGTCTTTGAGAGTGACACCGGCCATAGCGGGGAATGCTCCTCTGGTCCATCCGACAACCAACTCGAACGCAGAACGATCGAATCGGTCAGAATATTCGATTACTGGCCTTTATGCCCATTGTAATCGACTAATCGGAGGTGAATGTGGAAAAAGTGGGAATGAGTTACAGATAGTGTGATTATAAAGGAACTGCAGACGTTTTGTCAAGTTGTAAGCGCGACTGTTGCTCTGTTTGAGTTGTTGTTTCAGGGCGCAGTTGATCCGTTTTCTGAGTTTACAGTTCGTTTGTTTGGGGAGCCTGTGTATGCTATACTACACCATCGTACACAGCAAATGCTCGCTTGTGGTACGGTGCAAAAGCTGGTAGAGGTATAGACTGCATCCAGTCTATCAGGGCAACTATTCACCCTCTCCCAGCCCCTCCGCCGAGGGTGTTGTACCAATTCCTGAGTGACTGTGAATAGTTTCCTCTCAGGATGCAGTCCCAATATTTCGGCATCAGTATTTCCTTTGCAGTAGCGAGGAGATATTGAAAAGGATTGTCACTGTTCACCATGTTACGTAGTTCACCATGTTACGTAAGTTTGTATGATTGGTCACTGTGTCGCTTGACTGCAAACTCCTTTGTCCTGTTTTCAACCTTATGAGCACACAACAAATCGGTACAACCTCAGACGAACTGTCTTCGTATGCCCCTTCACAGCCGAAAGCCGATGGGATGCATAGGCTTCTGCTCGACATCATTCAGATGGTCGCCCAATCTTCCTCGAGTCAGCGCGCTCTGCAAAACATTTTCGATCTTCTGAGTACGCGCCATGGAATGCTTGCGATGACCCTTGAGATTTCCAGTGAGGCGTCCACGCGGTTTTACCCTTTTGGCGATCTTACAACGCTTTACACAGGCAGCGAGGAAACGTGCAGTGTTACGAGATATGTCTGCCCGCTTTCTAACGATGCCGCGCCTGCCGGCAGACTGACGTTCGTTTTTCCTGCTTCACTCGCTCCTCCCATACTGCCTGCTTCAGTCCTGACAGCCCCGAATCATTTTGCTCCCATAACTATAGAGGAGAGTTTTTTGCAGGCGGTGACGGTGCAGGTCTCGGCATGCCTCGCGCTCGAAGCCCTGCAACAGCGGGTCTCCGGCGCGGAGGACAAAGCGAATCAGCGGATCGCCGAGGTCGCGACGCTCTATGAGATAGGACAGGCGATCGACCCGTCTCAATTGCCGCGTCTGCTGCAAATGATCACAGATCGCACCGCGTGGCTAATGGATGCACAAGCCTGCTCGCTGATGCTGATCAATGACGCTTCCGGTCAGCTTCAAATTAAGGCGAGTAATGGTCTGCCAGACGATGTGCGCGACACCGTACGACAGATCGGCGAAGGGATCGCCTGGCGAGTCGTGCAGACTGAACAGCCGATGCTGATCGTCGATGCCGATCAGGACCCGCGGCTCGTCGGGGTCGAGCTGCGCCCCGAAATCGGTTCTTCGATGCTGGTGCCGATGAAAGATCAGGCAAGTCGGGTGATGGGGGTGCTCTCCATACGCCGCCGCCGCCCTGCCGCCGATTTCAGCAATGATGAACTCAAACTTTTCTCCGTTTTCGCAACTCAGGCCGGGCTCGCAATCGCAAACTACCGGCTTGTCGATGACCTGAGACGTCGTGCTGCCGAGCTTCTTAAAATATCCACATTTTCGCGATCTTTGATCTCGACTCTGAATATCGACGAACTGCTCCAAACAGTTGTAGAAGACATCTGCGCGATAGTCGGTTTTGCACGCTGCTGCCTCTACCTTCGCGATACAGCCCGCCCGGTGTTCGTGCCACGCCTCTGGCGCGGCTATCCGGATACGATCGGGCGGAATCCGGTACGGGATGGCGAAGGAGCCGTCGGGCAGGCAGCGAGACTGAAAACGACCCTCGTCTACGACAGCCGCCAGGCCGTCAGCGCTGAAGAGACTCCTACCCGCCTGACCGCTCAACTCAAGGGGTTTGCCCGTTCGTTGGGAACGCGCGCTTTTGTTGCCGTGCCGATACTCTCAAGCTCAGACACCTGCCTCGGGATCGTGATTGCGGATAACAAAGCCAGCCGCGAGCCGATTACCACCGAACAACGAAGCCTGATCGGAGTGTTTATCGACCAGGCGGGAATTGCGATCCAGAACGCGCTGCTGATGGAGCAGACACAGGAGAATGTTCAGAATATCCGCCGCCTCAAGGACTATACGGACAATGTGATTCAGTCTATCGACGCCGCAATCGTCTCGACCGACGGGCGCGGATTTATCGCGCGCTGGAACCGTGCCGCTGAAGAGACGCTTCTGCTACCACACGAGGCATTTTACAACAACACGCTGATCTCGGTGATCGCTCTGATGCGCCTACCAGCCACTGAACGCAGCCATCTGCAGGAGCTGATCAAACGTGTGCAGGAGACAGGCGAGCGGGTACAGCGGATGAAGCTGACCCTGCACCCGGAAGCTCGCCCGCCGATGACGCTCTATTTGATGCTTTCCAGACTTCCTGAACACCACGGAGAGCGCGCGGGCATCGTGCTGATCTTCGAGGACGTCACGCAGGAAGTGCGGCTGGAAGCGGAACTCGATAAGATGCGCCGCCTCGCCGATATCGGACAGCTCGCGGCAAAAATGGCACACGAGGTGCGCAATGCGCTCTCGCCGATCAAGGGCGCTGCGCAGATAATTCGAGACGGCTTCGGTACACAGGACAATTCTGCAGAGTGGCCGGACATCATCATTGCAGAGGTCGATGGACTGAGTCGACTGACGAGCGAAATGCTGGATTTTGCGCGCCCGACCGCCCTCGATCCACGACTGCTGGCAATCAATGATTTTCTCGAGCAGTCGATGCAGGCTTTTTTTGCTTTTCTCGCTGAACATCGCGTGGAACTTCACTGGCATCTTGCGCCGGAACTGCCGATAATTCTTGCAGACCCGGTACAACTCGGGCAGGTCGTCCGCAATCTGGTGATGAACGCGGCGCAGTCGATGCCTCAGGGCGGAACGATCGACATTTATTCCGAGTATGACGAAACAGTGGGAATGCTTGCAATCCGGGTGCGGGACGAGGGCATGGGCATCGCGACAATAGATCTCGATCGCATCTTTCGCCCGTTCGTAACGACACGCCCGAAGGGTACCGGTCTCGGACTTCCGATAGTGCAGAAGATCGTCGATCAGCACGGCGGGCGTGTCGAGGTGGACAGCGTTCTCGGCGCAGGAACCTGCTTCACCATACTTCTGCCGCTACGTCCGCCCCTCGATGGGGCAGAAGTCGGGCAGGAAGACGCCCCCCTGATTAGCCTGAAGACTGCAGGAATGTTTCCGGACAGGTAATTATCCGCCCTGACTTCAGTTTCGTACTTACAGGCAGAATATCTGCATTGACGTCTCCTCTTCCCGAAGTTTCGGTAGAGGGGGACAAGTTTCCCGGACAGATAGCCTTCGGTCGCTCTGGGACAGAACCGGTTTGTTCGAAGACGATCCGCCACGGCGAACTGAGCATCCGCTAGTTTATTTGCGGATCCAGGTGGTGAGCTGCCTCCTGCCCCAATCTTTCTTCCAAAGATTCGGGAGCGGGAAGTCAAAAGCATTTGCTGTAGCTCGTCATACTCCCTCGCTTAGTGATGCACTCACGGAGGGAATACTCGGGAATCCATCTGCGGAAGCCGATAAATTGATGCGTGAGAGTGCATCCACAGGATGATTTTTATGGCTGTCATGCAGTGGCTTCGACCTCATCGCAGTTTTCATGCGTACGCAGCGCATCAGGAGTGATCCGCCCATGGCTCGTGCCGCAGAAAAAGTGACGACGATATTGATCGCCGACGATGAACCCAATATTCGCCGCGTTTTCGAGGGGATGCTCACGCGCGATGGTTATACCGTCCTCGTCGCCGAGAACGGCAAAAAAGCGATCGACCTCGCTTCGACGCACAAGATAGATGTGCTCGTCTCAGACCTGATAATGCCGGATATGACTGGGGTTGAAGTGCTCCAGAAGGTCAAACAACTGCATCCGCAGTGTGCCGCAATCATCGTAACCGCTTACGGCACGATCAAATCGGCGGTGGAAGCGATGCGTCTTGGCGCGTTCAACTATCTGCAGAAGCCGTTCGATATCGACGAGGTGCGGCTCGTAATCAAAAAAGCGCTCGAGCATAGCGCGCTGCTGTCGGAAAACCAAGAGTTGAAACAGCAGCTGAAAACCAGTGTCAAGCTCGACTCGCTGGACTGCGTCAGCGGGAAAATGCAGGACGTCTACAAGATCGTCGAGCGGGCTGCAGCCAGCCGTGCCACCGTGCTGATACGTGGTGAAAGCGGAACCGGCAAAGAGCTGATCGCGAAGGCGCTCCATTATAACAGCGCGCGTGCCTCGAAACCGTTCGTTGCCGTTTCGTGCGCTGCGCTGCCTGAGACACTGCTCGAAAGCGAACTGTTCGGGCATGAGAAAAATGCTTTTACGGGTGCTGTTGCCGCTAAACCCGGCAGGTTCGAGCTGGCGCATCATGGCACGCTCTTTCTCGACGAAATCGGCGATATTCCACCGCAGGTACAGGTAAAGCTGCTTCGCGTCGTGCAGGAGTGGGAATTCGAGCGAATCGGAGCGACGAAAAGCACACAGGTGGACGTTCGCCTCGTGGCAGCTACAAGCAAAGATCTCGAGAAGGCAGTAGCGGACGAGACCTTTCGCTCAGACCTCTATTATCGCCTCAACATCGTCTCTATTTTTCTGCCCCCGCTGCGTGAACGACCTCAAGATATTCCGACCCTCGTTGCGCATTTCCTCAAAAAATATAGTGCTCAGAATGGAAGGAAGATGACGCAGGTGCACCCGGAAACCTGGGAACTGCTCGCTGCCTACCGCTGGCCCGGTAACGTTCGCGAACTCGAAAATGTTGTAGAGCGCGGCGTCGTACTCTCAGACCTCGACGCTGTAGTGCTCACGCCCGACCTGTTACCGATGACGCTGTTTCCGCCTCGTTGAAAAGTCTCGTTGAAAAGTCTGAAGTGAGAGCACAGCAATTATTTTCGATGTTCGTCTCAAGCAGATATACTGAAGGTAGAGGCTTGTGTTTCGCTCATGTACGTGCCAAATACCGGTCAGACCGACGCCCCTGTTAAAAATACCCGTCGATTTCAAAAATATTCCAGCGAATTCGCGATAATAGAGCCAATTGGCACGATTTATGCATAGAGAGGAATTAAGGCTGAAATTATCGTAAGTTGCTCTGTGAAATCGGATGGTCGATGGTAAGCATTCTCTACAGGAGTACCGAAGCGGATTCGTTATTGCCGACAGTGGCGTAACTCGAGTCGCCAGGTCAGGATAGCACCATGCGTTATCCAGCCTGATCACAGGCGCATTCTCTGTGACATGCAGCATATCGATACGCTGCTCGACCAGTAAGTTTTGGAGTCGGTCAGACCCTGCTTTTCGAGGTGGCTATTGCTACTCACGACTACTATCTTCTTAAAGTCATCGATCCCACCATGCTGCCTTGAGCAGGCAAAAGCTGACCTGCCATTCGCAGGCAAAAATTGAGATGTATGTGTTCCTTCCCCGTCGGAGGGGCGGGCTGCTGTAAAGAATTGCGTTTTCAGACAATAGTGGACTACGGATGGCATGCGGCATTCTGATCTGTAGATTCGATTGGTTGTCGCCTGTGACAAAGGAATGCACCTGATGCCTGCTGCGGCGAATACACCTTCTGTTCTGGTCGTGGATGCGGAACCATATATCTGTCGTGTGATCGATGCGCGTTTGACGAAGGACAGCAATTTTGCCGTCACGATCTCGAGCAGCGGCGCGGAAGCGCTTCAGGCAGTGTTTCGACAGGCATATGACGTCATTTTATGGGATTTGCGCCTTTTCGACAATGAAGAGCACCTGCCGCGGGTGCGTGCGCTTTGTCCTTCCGCTGGGCTGATTTTGATGACTACCGATGACCGTTTCGCTCTCCACCCGGGTCTTTCGTACCTAGATATCGCTGCCATTCTCAACAAGCCCTTCGGTCTCGACAACCTCGTCGCCTGTATCAACCGAGTACTGCCCGGTCCCCGAATTATGGGAGGTGTCAAACGGCTCGAAATGAACCATATCGGACGCGAGGTGGAATTGATCACCGCAACGGGCCGGTGCCTGACGCGAATCTATGCGTCCGGTCAGGACACATTCGAGGTTGTTGGACCGCCCCGCGTGGAGTTTCCTGAGGATTGCGTGCCGGGGGCGACGGTTCAGATCACGCTCCTGGGAGATCAGGCGGTATTTACGTTTGCATCTGTGCTGTTGCGTACTATCGAACTCCCAGCGCCTCGCTGGGAGCTAACGCTTCCTTCCACAATCCGCCGCGAGCAGCGGCGAAGGCATCTGCGCTTCCCGCTATCTCAGGTAACAGTCCACCTCGAAATGCCTTCAGCGAGATCAGGCACTATACAGTCGACCTCCGATTTACCGGTAAATGAGACTTATAATTCAGAATCAGAAATTTCTCCGACAGAAGATGATCGGTCAAAAACCGCTCCTGCTGCCGTGGAACAGTCGGAAAACGAGCCAGCGAGAAAATACCCTGACAATACAGAGCACCCGCTAGAAACTGGTGCAGGCGGGACTGCCAATGCCGCCGCAACAAATCCACTGCCGGAAAATACGTTCACAGAGTCCATCGAAGCCGAAACTAGTGCCGTTGTTGCCGACCAATCCGAGGCGCGGCTCGAAAACGTAGCGCTCGGAGGCTGCGCGATCGTTGCAAGTGAACGGTTCTCCCCGGACGTCATGGTACGCCTTGTGCTAAACGACTCCCGCTACCCCGGCTCGTTTCCAGTCGGCCGTGTGGTGAGAGTCGAACCGGCATCAGATGCCCAGCAGCAGGGTGGGGCGGGAGATCAGTATCGAATAGGTGTCGAGTTCATCGATCCGAGCGCCGCTGAGCGCGATAAGTTGCGCCTGCTAATCGCTGCTTTGGAATCATGAGAGTGCGCATGAGCCGATAGTCAGGCAATCATATCTGGTAACAATTCGCCCTCACCCAAACCCCTCCCCAAAGCTTCGGGATGAGGGGAGTGAATATAGCTATTCTGCCTGTAAGTGTAAAGCTGAAGGCAGGGTGAATCGTACCATATGTGCACGAGTTAGCCAAATCAGGCTGCTCGCCAGGGGATGAAATCATAGGTGCGAGGTCGATCAGGCGGGCAGATGGACTACGCTGAGAGCGTCTCGAGATCACTCCATTTGCCTTGACAAACCCCCGTCCATTTGCTATAATAGTTCGGTCCGCCGACGTAGCTCAGTGGTAGAGCAGCTGTTTCGTAAACAGCAGGTCACCGGTTCGAGCCCGGTCGTCGGCCTACTCTGTAAAAGTTCCCCTATTGACTCTTGCTGTCAGTTACTGATAACCTGATAGCGAACCAGAATTAACAGGGAAACATATGGTCACAGATTTTCGCTCCACTACCTGGTCAGAAGCCCTTCGCGGCTTCCTTCTCCATCTTAAAGCCACTCGCGCCACTAACACCGTTCGCTACTACCGTGTTCAGCTTTCCCAACTCGTCGTCTGGGCAGAAGCCAGCAATATCCCTATTGATAAGTTCGGCAAACGCAGTATGGATGAATACCTCGCCACTCGCGTAGAGGCTGGCAAATCGCGTATGACGCTCCGACATGATGCCGTCTGTGCCAAGGCGTTTCTTGCTTGGTGCCAGCGATATGATGTCGTCGAGCGCAGCCTACTCGCCGAGTATCAAGTGAGCAAAGCGCCGACGCCTTCCAAGTACATGCCCACCGACGAGGACATGCAGGCACTGCTGCGATCGATCTATGACTTTTGGAACACCGATAAGAACCCTGAGGTGCGCTACAATCCACCGGCGAAGCGTGCTTTTCACCGCGACCGCAATGCGGCGATAATCGTCGGTTTGCTCGATAGTGCCTGTCGTATTGGGGAGATGCTTTCCCTGAAAGTAGATGACTATCAGGCGAGCGCACGGCAAATCACTGTTCGAGAGAGTAAGGGAAAGGAACCACGCGCCATTCCTGTCTCCCGCGATTGGGCAGAAGCATTATCAGAGTGGCTGAAGATGCGTTCGCGCATCATCAGTCGTATTCCGAAAACGGAAGATAGGGGATGGCTGTTTATCTCCGAGACAGGTGGGCGGCTGGAGGAGGCACGCTTTCTCAAGCGTCTCAAGAAATATACTTCCTTTGCCAGTCTGACGGATAAGATCACCCTGCACAGTCTGCGCCGCTACAGTCTTAACCGACTTGCCAAGCATAACTTACTCGCCGCACAAACTATTGCTGGCCATAAAGACACCAAGACGACACTAATATATACGAAGATCGATCCCGAATTTGTGCGTGAAATGCACGAACAGGTAGGCGTAGTACGCGGTATCCTGAGCAGCAAGCGTCTCGAGAGAAGGAAGCGTCTGGTTTGAAGTACAGTAACGAGTTGTGCTAACAGGCACCGGTTTTTGATTAGCAGTGGAATAGTAAGCCTATTGGTCCAACAAAACGATTAGGAGACGGGCAAGAGGAAGCAGAAGACGAAAGAACTTAACCCTCCACTTCTAATTTTACCGACGAAGCAGGGTATGTTTCAATTCCACACTGGTTCGATTAAAGGGTCGATTGCTTACACGGACGCGCTGGCGAAAGCCTCGTTTCAATTCCACTCTGGTTCGATTAGAGGTGGCAG
>JBBQPY010000116.1:0-16857 GCA_038216735.1 Chthonomonadales bacterium | reverse complement strand
GCGCAATCAGCGGCGGACTGCTGGGCTGTGATTTCGAAGCCGCTGGCGCCTACTACCGTATCAAGAAAATATACGCGGGCGAGAATTGGCAGGAAGATCGCCGCGCTCCACTCACCGAACCCGGCGTCAATGTAAAAGCCGGCGACTATATTCTCTCCGTCAATGGAGCTCCGCTGCGCACGGATTCCAACCCCTATGCGCCGTTCGAGAATACGGTCGGCAAGACGGTTACGCTGCGGGTGAACGACAAACCCTCTGAGACCGGCGCGCGGACAGTTTTGGTACGCCCTGTGGCGAGCGAAGGCAATCTGCGCTACCTCGATTGGGTCGAAACCAATCGCAAGAAGGTGGAAGCTGCCACAGGTGGGCTATGCGGTTATATTCAGGTTCCAGATACCTCTATTCCAGGTCTGACTGAGTTCGGTCGCGGGTTTTATTCGCAGACCGACAAGAAGGCATTGATCGTGGACGAACGCTTCAACTCCGGCGGCTTTATCCCGGATTTCTTTGTCGAGAAACTGAACCGCAAACTTCTGGGACAGGCGACTCCGCGCTACGGTCAGGACTTCAAATCGCCCAACGGCGCCATTTATGGACCGAAGGTGATACTCGCGAATGAATGGTCCGGATCGGGCGGAGACGCTTTCCCTTATTTCTTCCGGAAGGCAGGCGTAGGTCCGATCGTCGGCAAGCGAACCTGGGGCGGGCTCGTCGGCATCAACGGCTTTCGATCGCTGCTCGATGGTGGAGGCGTGACGGTGCCGCAGTTCGGTATCTGGTCGCCACAGGACAATAAATGGATTGCGGAAAACCATGGCATCGATCCCGACTTCGAGGTCAACAACACCCCGGATGTGATGCAGAATGGTCGTGATCCGCAGTTGGATCGTGCCATCGCGTATATTCTTGAGCAGTTGAAGAAGAACCCGCCGAAAGAGTACCAGCATCCGCCCTACCCGGTCGAAAAGCTGTCCTCGTCCGTAGCCGTTCGCAAATAGGAGTCTGCAGATCAATGCATTAGCACTTCAAGTAATCTGTCGCTCTCCCTGCCTCTCTGCCCGAACTTCAGCCGAGGGAAGAAGGATCGATTTCGAGGGAGAGTGATCGGATACAAATTAAAGATTGGAACAAATTGAGACAAAATCTTATGCGGGTGCAGCAATATGGAGACGCAATCGGATGAAGAATGGGATTGAGGAAATGAATGCCGTGTCTCCGAATTCGAATTTCGATACTACTCTCCAACCGCCGCCAGAGCTGGAAGAAGCCTGGATCGAGCATCCTGAGATCGTAAAGCTCGGCGACCCGATTCTGCGGCAGGTTGCCAAACCGATTTTGCGCTACAATCAGGAGACTCGCAAACTGATCGAGCACATGACGACGGTGATGCGCAAGGCGCGCGGGCTTGGTCTTGCCGCGCCACAGGTCGGCGTTTCGAGCCGAATACTCGTGTACGATACTGGCGATGGCTTACGCGTGCTTGTCAATCCAGTAATCGTATCGCAGCGTGGGGAGCAGACCGATCCGCCAGAAGGCTGCCTCTCGATACCGGGCTTGCAGGGCGTCGTAATGCGTGCCAACGAACTGCGCGTCAAGGGATTCGACGAGCGCGGCAGGCCGATTACCTGTCGTGTCAACGAGCTGGAATCCCGCGTGATTCAGCACGAAATCGATCATCTGGACGGTATACTCTTCTTCGACAGAGCGGCTCCGGAAACGGTCGTCTGGCTTCTTGAAGACGAGGATGAGCATGAAGACACCGTACTGCGAAAGTAAGCATCCTGGCAATACGTGAGCATTCTGGCTGGCGCAAGCCGACGCATTGAGAGAAGGAAATGTGCGATTGACTGACACACGCCGCGCACTGCGGATCGTTTTCTTTGGGACTTCGGATTTCGCGGTGCCGTCGCTCAATGCACTCATCGCGGCGGGTCATCAGGTGCTGGCAGTCGTGACGCAGCCCGATAAACCACAGGGGCGCGGCCAGCAGGCTGCTCCTTCACCGGTGAAGCGTCTCGCGGAACGGCATGGTCTGCCGGTGCTGCAGCCGCGACGCGTGCGTGCAGAATCGTTTCTGGAAAGAATGCGTGTCCTCGCGCCCGACGTGCTTGCACTCGCCGCTTTCGGGCAGATCATTCCGCAGGCACTGCTGGATCTTCCCCCGCTCGGTCCGATCAATGTACACGGCTCCCTACTTCCAGCTTATCGGGGCGCCGCACCGATCCAGAGGGCAATCATGGCGGGCGAGACCGTAACCGGCGTCACGACGATGTGGATGGACGCCAAACTCGACACGGGCGATATGCTGCTCTCCGCTTCCATACCGATCGAACTGGACGACACTGCTGGCACGCTGATCCCGAAACTCGCAGCGCTGGGAGCGAACCTGTTGGTCGAGACGCTCGATGGACTCGCTGCTGACACTCTGCCTCGTCGTTCACAGGACAAGTCGCGCGCAACGCTCGCGCCTGCCCTGCTGACGACAGATGGGGCGATCGACTGGAATGCTGCCGCCTCTACGATTGTCAACCTGATCCGCGGCGTCAGCCCGAAACCCGGCGCCTACACAGCCATTCATTCTGTAAACAAAACGAAAATCACGACGAACAGCAGTCGCGCTATCGAATCTGAGGAAATGCCGGAGATTATCGCCACCGAAGTCAAAGAAAAGCGCATCAAAGTCTGGACGGCTGTGCCGATCGACCAGGCAACTGCGGAGGAGCCGGGAGTTGTGCTCGCCCTGCAGAAAAATCCGGCCGGTATTGCAGTCGCGGCTGGCGCGGGAACCATCTTACTGCTGACGGAAGTTCAGCCCGATAACGGGAGACGAATGCCCGCCGCCGACTGGGCACGTGGTCAGAGGCTCTCCCCAGGGGTACGCTTTTCGTGAAGATCGACACCGTGATCAGTTCGTGGATCGAATCTTTACGATTTCATCGGGAGGAAGGCAGCGAGGTCGTGTCGAACTTTTAGACACAGCTCGAATGCAGTGCAAATAATCCGCGAGAACGCGGTAGGACCTCGTACTGCATTGCACACAGTTTTTTGTATCCAACCCTGGTTTCGAATTGGTCTCCAAAGCGAAAATAACCCCCTCAATAAAGGACAGATTGTAATGGCTAAGAAGAAGATCGGCGTCGCCGTCATCGGCAGCGGCAGCATCGCGACCTACCGGCATGCACCGGAATACGCCGCTAACCCCAACGTCGAACTGCTCGCGTTCGTGGATCGCTTCCCGGAACGAGCGGAGAAACTGGCAAAGAAGTACGATGCGAAAGCGTTTTCCAAGATCGAAGATGCGCTCGAACTCAAGGGCGTTGATGCCGTCAGCGTCTGCACTCCCAACGCGTTTCATGCGCCCCTGACGATCGCTGCGTTCAAGGCTGGCAAGCACGTCCTGTGCGAAAAGCCGATGGCGACCTCGCTCAAAGAGGCGAAGGATATGATCGCAGCCTCCGAAAAAGCGGGCAAGTTCCTGATGATCGGGCACAACCAGCGGCTTGCTCCCCTGCACATCAAAGCGAAACAGCTGATCACAGAGGGAGTAATCGGCAAGATCGTGACCTTCCGCACCTCTTTCTCACATCCTGGTCCCGAAACATGGAGCATCGAAGGTCCGACCGGCTGGTTCTTCGACAAAAAACAGGCGTTTGTCGGCTCGATGGGTGATCTCGGCGTCCATAAAGCCGATCTGATCCGCTGGCTGCTGGGCGAGGAGATCATCGAAGTCGCCTCGATGGTAGAGCATCTGGAGAAGCCGATGGGCGATGTCGATGACAACGCCGTCTGCCTGCTGCGCTCAGCGAGCGGCGTACTCGGCACGCTGACAGCGTCCTGGACGCACTACCCGGGCGAAGACAATGCCACCATTATCTACGGCAGCAAGGGCCATATTCGTATCGGCACCGACCCGCGGTTCAGTGTCGTCGCCCACCTCAAGAGCGGCGAGAAACAGTACTTCGAGGTCGGTTCGCTGCAGAGCAACTCCGATGGCGGACAGAGCGACACGGGCGTAATTCGTGAATTCGTCAACGCGATCGTGAACAATACAGCGCCGGAGATCAGCGGTGAAGAGGGACGACGTGCCCTCGCGATCATCGTCGCTTGCCTCAAATCGTCAGAAACGAAGGCGTTCGCGCAAGTCGAACTGTAGGTTCGTCGCCGGATAGGCATACTGGTAAAACCCCCGACACTGCGCCGCTGCAGTGCCGGGGGTTTTATGGTTCATTTTATGTTTCAGTTGAGACCGAGATTTGCCGTTTATCGGCGTTTACGGCGGACGAGGAAACCGGCAAGACCTACCGAACCCGCGCCGAGCATCGCCATGCTGCCCGGTTCCGGAACATCCGATCCGCGAACAGCCTTCTTGAACGAGATGTCGTCGAGCGCGAAGTCGTTGCCGCTGCGCACAGTATTCGTGTCGACGATCCGAATCGTCGCGCTGTTGGAACTGGCGTGCCAGACGCCCGCGAAAGGACTCCAGTCAGGAGTGCCTGTACTCAGCAACTGGTCGGAACCAACCTGTATCCCATTGATCGAGAACTGCAGATTGGCTGGATTGTATCCTACTACCGAGGTCGCGTAGGCAGACAGCGCGTAGTTGCTCCCGATATGCAGTCCACCGATCGTTTCGCTCCAGATCGTTTTATTGGCATCCGGATGACCGTTGACGATCATCATATTGCCGCTGCCCGTTGTGTGATCGCCGAACGAGGAAAAACCTGGATGAACATTGTGCGGATTGGTATCGACAGAATAGAGACCCTCCGGATACAGGCTCGTCGCCCCGGTGGCATAGCTATAGTCAGAGGTGAAGCCGATGTTGCCTGCCGAGAAATCGCCGTTCGTCACGAGTTCGGAAGCATGGGACGGCATGGCGAGGGAAATTGCGCCACACACCGTGAGCGCTGCAAGAGCCGCTTTCGAAGCGAGTTTCGAACCGATTTTGGAGCCAGAAATCAAACCCACATTCGTAACATTATACTGAACCATTGTGATAAAATCCTTCCAGCAATCGAACGCACAGAATTGAAGCGAACCATTAAATCGAACGAGCAATAAATCGAAGTGAGCGCGTCATTAGGATCGCTCCAGGAACATTATTGGGCAGGAATCAGACTAACATGCCCCCTCGATCGTCCGCAAAAATACGGTTTCGCAATGAATACAGTATTTGTGCGCTGGAGAATTTTCACAGGTTTAATTGGTTCTGTGCAAAATAGCACAGAGGATTTACGGGGGTTTGCGGGGAAGAGTTCAGCAGGATCAAAGGATCATCAAACCGATATTTCAACAGATTTTATAGTGGAGGATGGAAGAGTATGGCAACGGTGGACCCGAAGGTTTTTCGAACGTATGATATCCGCGCGCTCGTGCCGGAACTGGTCGACGAAACAAGCATCTATTTTGGGAAAGTGGACGATCCGAATTCATTTCAGGTGCCTCTGCTGCCTGAAGGCGTCGAACTAATCGGGCGAGGATTGGCGGATTTCTTCGGCGCGGAAACAGTCGTAATCGGCTATGACGCCCGACTTTCGAGTCCAGGCTGGGCAGCATCGCTGGCGAAAGGCATCACGCAGCAAGGTGTCAATGTGCTGGACATCGGAATTTCGACGACCGACATGATGTACTATGCCTCGGGTAAGTTCAATCTACCGGCCGTCGAGATCACAGCTTCTCACTCCCCCAAAGAGCTCAACGGTATGAAACTGGTGCGGGAGGGCGCGAGTGTCGTTGGCAAAGGGTCGGGTATGGAGGAGTTGAGCGATCTGGTCGTCTCACAGAAATTCAAGCAGTCCGACAAGGTCGGCACAGTCACGAAACAAGACTTGCTGCCCGAGTACGTCGAGCACCTGATCAAGTTCGTCGATATCGACAAGATCAAGTCATTCAAGATTCTCGCGGACGCTGGAAACGGTGTTGGAGGGCTGCCGGCGAAGGGACTGTTCGCCAAAATGCCACAATTGAGTGTGACTGAGCTCTACTTCGATCCGAACGGTAACTTCCCGAATCATCCGGCGAATCCGTTCGAACGCGAAAATATCGCCGATATGATCCGACGTATTCCGGCGGAAGGTTTCGATTTTGGTGTCGCCTGGGACGGCGATGCCGACCGCTGTATTTTCCTCGATGAGAAGGGCGAACCGGTACCGGGCGACTTCGTGACGGCGCTGGTTGCGCGCCATTTCCTGAAGCTCAATCCAGGGGCGGCGATCGTCTATGACCTGCGAGCTTCGTGGGCGGTTCGGGACACGGTGCTGAATCTCGGTGGCAAACCAATCTCAGAGCGTGTGGGACACTCCTACATCAAGCGCACGATGCGTGCCGAAAATGCGGTTTTTGGCGGGGAGGTGTCGGGCCACTATTATTTCCGAGAACACTATTATGCCGACAATGGCGACATTCCATTGCTCTCGATGCTGCAAATACTCTCAGAATCAGATATGACGATGACTCAGCTCGTCGCGAGCCTCGGCGCGTACCATATCTCCGGCGAGATCAATTCGACGGTTGCGGATACCGAGGCTGTGCTGCAACGCATTCGCGAGAAATACTCCGATGCGCAGATCGATGAGCGCGATGGCGTCACCGTCGAGTATCCAGACTGGCATTTCAATGTTCGTCCCTCCGCTAACGATCCGGTAGTGCGATTAAATCTGGAAGCGAAATCGAACGCGCAGATGCAGACCAAACGTGATGAGGTGCTGGCTCTGATCCGCTACGTCGATTTCTAATGCGGCACAGAGCGCCAATGTCTCTACTTGTACCGAAAACGAGCTATTGAAACCGCTTCCACTGAAGCCGATGTTACTGAAACCGAATCCACAGTAACGCACGAAAGAACACCGATGCAAATCGACCTGCCGATTGAACTATTCACGTATCCTGAAGTGGCGCTGCCCGAAGTCTGGGTGGTCGAGCAGTTATATGACACCCCTACGATGACCGAGTCGCAGATCGCTGCACAGGTGCGGGAATCGGTTGCGACACTTTTGCAGGGAGCCGGACTGAAGCAGGGCGCCTCAGTGGCAGTCGGCACGGGCAGTCGTGGGCTGGACAATCTGGTTCTGGTGATCCGTACGGTCGTCACTGCGCTGCGCGAGGCAGGCTTGGCGCCATTCATTATTCCGGCGATGGGGAGTCATGGCGGCGCGACGGCGGAGGGACAGCGAGCAGTTCTGGAAGAGTATGGGATCACTGAGGAAGCGGTTGGCGCGGAGATACGCTCCACGATGGAGGTCGTCGAAGTTGGGCGGCTGACGGGGGACGAGGAACAGTCAGAAGAGCAGCCAGAAGGAAGCGGAACTAAGAGCCTGAGCAGCAGAGAAGCATCAGTAAAAAGCGCTGAAAATCCGCCGAACAGTTACGCGGGACATCCGATCTACTGCGACAAGAATGCTGCCGGTGCTGAGGCGATTTTGCTCGTCAACCGCATTAAAGCGCACACCGATTTCGTCTCTGATCTGGAGAGCGGTATCGCTAAAATGAGTGTGATCGGGCTCGGTAAGCGCCACGGCGCGGCGAGTATTCATCGGTACGGAGCGCAGGGACTGGTCCATCTGATACCCCGAATCGCGCGTACTCTGCCGAATTTGATACCACTGCTCGGCGGAATCGCTCTGATCGAGAACGAAGCCGGACGGACGTCGGAGATACACGCGCTGCCAGCCGCCAGCATTGCCCGCGAACCGGAAAAAGCCTTACTTCGCCGTGCCCGCGCGATCGCGCCACACCTGCCCTTTCAGTCGCTCGATGTGCTGATTATCGACGAAATGGGCAAGAATATCAGTGGATGCGGCATGGACACGCACGTCATCGGCAGGGGGAACATGCCGAGTATTCCCGAACACACGTGGGGCGGTCCCGACATACGCCTGATCGCCGTACTCGATCTCACACATGCCTCTCAGGGAAACGTGACGGCTGTCGGTCTCGCGGACATGACTACTCAACGACTGATCGAGAAAGCTGACTGGCAGTCCAGTATCATCAATATGCGCACCAGCGGCGAGGGCGGTGTCTTGCGGTGCAGGCTGCCCCTGATTTTGCCGACCGCAGACGACTGCGTACGAACTGGAATCGCGACGTGTGGGCGGGCAGAGCCAGCCGATGTGCGCCTTGCACGAATTCGCAACACGGCAGACACGCGGTTCGTTGAAATAACAGAAGCTTTACTGGAGGAAGCGCGTGCCAGTCCACATTTGCGGGTTAACGAACAGAGTCGGAAGCTAGATCTGTGCTCCGCAGTCGGCAGAAACTGGAAAGGAGCATAGCCTGTGCCTCTCGCGACGACGCCTCCGAATTCCCTTTCGCCTCAGAAGCCCAGGCGCAACTACGCCGTGCTGATCGGGCTGGTGGTATTTGCGGTTTTCGTGCAGATACCCCTGCTGATCGCAGCGTTGTGGCTAATCGGCACCGGCAGCGCACGGGTTGGCATAGGCACGGACGGCTTCAGTAACGATGGAGACGCAGCGAAAGGCATACGAATAAGGCATCCTGCCCATATCGCTTCGGCAGTTACACATCCGGCAGCTCTGACCGTCGATTCACCCACGGGCGTGGTGATAGAATGCCGCGCAGATCCGACTATTTTTCCTGACGACTGGCATTCTGATGAGAGTCTGAAAGCCGTCGCGATCGACTCGAATGAGATACCGCGCGCTACCCGACTGATGCAGGAGGCGCTGCGCCGCTACCCGCCGTCTTTCGTGACGAAGAACCTCGGACACATATATTTGATTTCAGATTTGACGCTGGACTCGACGGGAGCCTCCGGCACCTGTGCTGGCAGAGCGGTCTATATCGTCGATGACGGAATGGACAATTCGTACGACGATGATTTCGTCAAGGGGACTTTACACCACGAATTTGCACATCTTCTTTTCAGTAACTATGCGGCAAATTTTGATCCGGCAGGGTGGACAGCACTCAACCCGAAAGGTTTCGAGTACGGCACTGGCAGCACAAATGCGATCAAAGATGGTAAAGATTCAGAAGACCTCGAACCAGGACTGCTGAATAAAGGTTTCGTTTGCCAGTACGCGACATCGGAATTGGAAGAGGATTTCGTGTGCACGGCCGAGCAGTTGATGCTCGACAAGGGGCAATTCTGGAAGGAAGTGGATCACTATCCGGTGATGAAGAAGAAAGTCGATATTGTCGTCGCTTTCTACCACAAAATCATTCCCAATTTTACGGAAGCCTATCTTCGGAAAAACGCTTATGACGAGTAAAATCGATCCTGCATCCGATCTCACCGTCTGTCCCCTATCCTCCTCGTTCGTGCTCTATGAAGAGAGGGGAATACACGATTTATAGTTGCATGCGATGGCTGAATTTTTGCAAGCAAGAGAGCCTGTGTCAGAAAGATTATCTCGATGGTGCAACAGACATTCACAAAAGAAAGCAGCTTCGATGCTTCTTTCAGCACACTGAATCAACCTCTGAATATCAACCAGAACGAAACGGAAAAGAGCGATGCTCCGATCCCCCTAGTTCCGGCAGAGGAGCGCGAAGAAGATCGGGTGATGCGCTCGCTTCTCCGGCGGATCGGGCGGCGCAGTCTGCTCACTGGCGCAACACGTAATCAACTTGGCAACAAGCATCTCGATGCGGACGTTGTCCACGCGCTGATTACGCTGTTGGAGGGACCGTTCGAGGAGCACTGGGAGGAGCGAATCGTTGCGGTCTGGGCGCTGGGTCGCGTCGAGAGCGTCCCGGAGCACGCCGCTGCGATTGCCCGTACACTGTGCGCGGTCGTCGATACCGATCACCGACGGGCGAGCGCTTCTACCGATCAGCAGGTGCATCAGGCGATGCGTCGTTCGCTGCCCTTTTCTGGCATAGTCGGTCTGATCGCCGCCTGTACAACGATTACACTTCTTGCGGCGTCAGCCCCACACGACGCTCCCTTGATTCACGATTTATGGTGGGCAATTTTTGCGTTTGTCGGGGGATTGGGTGCGGCTATTGGGTCGGGATATACCGCTTCCGTGCTCACCCTGCCATTCACGCTCCCCGCCTCAGTTGCCCTCGATACACTGCGCTTCAATCGTGTGCGAGCGGCTGCTACGACTGCGCTAGGTCGCTTGCGTGTGGCGCAATCTGTGGGAGTGCTGGCGAAGGCGGTTTCGGACAGCAGCCCGAACGTTCGCCGCGCCGCTGTTCCCGCCCTCCAGTCCGCGCTCTCGTCCCTAACCACCGCGCATTATGGATCGCTGGGTGGCGAGTTGGTGCCGAATCTGTGCCTTGCGCTGGAGCGAGCGCGTGAACGGCTTCTGAAGGACACTCGCGCGGCAGAATCCCTGGCGTTGTCGGTGTTGACTGCGCTGGAAAAGGTCGGCGATGGAAGAGCAGTGGCGCCTGTGCGCCGCATGGTCAATACCGGCTGGACTGCGCCAGTCAACAGTCTGGCAACGCGCCTACTGGCAATTTTGCAGGAGCGGCAGCAGCAGGAGGATGCCCGCGAGATGCTGCTGCGCGGCGCGATGACCCCACCGCCGTCGAGTGAACTCCTGCTTCGTCCCGCAATCACCCCGCCCGCCGATCCGCCGGAACTATTGCTGCGGGCACAGGGACAGCGCTCCGAATAAGGCAGTGGACAGCAGTAGGTAGGAAGATCCACTCTCTGGCTACAAGGCGTTGAGTCACTTTCTGGAAATGACATCGCCAAGCGTTCGAGAACGGATCGTTCATGACACCAGCTGACGAGCAAACTGAGGCGCTGGAGGTAAAAGTTCGGCGGCTGATCAAAGCGTCCAAACATCGCAAGGATGCCGGAGCGGAGTTGTGCGCCATTGGACCGGAGGCGATTGTCCTGTTATGCACTTTTGCACAGCAGGAAGCAAAGCGCAGACGTCCTTTACGGCTGCTATTCCGACCACTCGATTCGTTGGGACCCGCGGCCGGGATCATCTTAATAACTGTTCTACCGGAAGGAATCGAACCGAGCTATCGGGTTTTGATTTCAGTAGCAACAACGATGTTTTATCTGATCTTGCCTGATTTTGGTGAGAAAGCTATCGCTTCATTCAGAAGCAGGGCGACCAAATTATTAGCCAGTCTCGATGATATGCGCGCTGTCGGACCGCTGCTGGAGACAATCACGGCGAATGCGGGCGACAAAACTTGCTGTGGAATTCTCAGACAGGCGCTATCGCGCGTACTGCCTCGACTGCAAGCAAGCGATGCTGCCCGGCTGTTGCCGCACCATATCAACGCACTGAATGCTCAGCTAAAGCCCCCTCCCTGCAACTGGTATGGCATTGCGGATACGGACTACGCTTTAGTCGTCCTCAAAACGCTCGAGCAGGTCGGGGATGAAAGCTCGATACCCTTCGTTAAAAAAATGGTAGAGAAATCCAAGAACCCTAAGGTGCGTGAAGCCGCTGAAGCGTGCCTGCCGTTTTTACAACAGCGTGCCGAACTGGGAAAGAACACGCTCCTGCGTGCCTCCGCTTTAGAGACCATCACTGCCCATCTGCTCCTTCCTGCCTCGGGCGGGCAGGAACACGATCCCGCTCTGCTGCTACGGTCCTCTTGTGCAGAGGAAAAATGACTCGCTGCTCCAGCACAAACTCGACTTATGATAAAGGACGACGCCTGAAGCGAAGTACGCGAAATCGCGATCAGGGCGTTTCGATCGGATTTAGTTCGTCGTCCGCCAACCCGAGTCGATGAGCGATTCTTCAATGCACTCGATCTGAAGTCCTACATTTTCTCCACGCTGAACGCACCCCATTCTATATAGTGAGCAACAACAGCGGTAAAAAGGATAAAAGCAGAAATATATTACCTATTTTCGCCTGATCCCCGCATTTATGCTCGTTTGGCACGATTCTTGCACTAGCAATTAATTGAACGCCACATCTACTGTTGTTTCCCGGCGCAACGGATAACTTTCTGCCTCGACAATCCCTCGTTCGATGGAAGGACACCGTATCATTATGCGCCTCTCTGTTTTACCCGCTGCGTTCGCAGCGGCTTTGCTTGCTGCGTGTTCCCTGAGCGCACATGCGCAACTACTGAATGGCTCGCTGCCACTTTCTGGTATCGGCGTAACACAGGACGGAACGAACCTGTCTGTAAGTACCGTAATTACCGACACATCCGCAATTACCACTGGCGTGGGGATAGGCGACTACTCCGTCATTGCCTCGGGCACAACCTTCGCTACGACCTCGCTGACACTCGCGAACCCTACCGATTTCAGTATCAGTAACGCGACCTATGGCAGTTTCGCCGCGTCCAGCTTCAATTTGGTTACCAGCACAGCCTCGAATTACGATGTCGAAATCTTCGGCATATTTACTCCTGGAGCGGGAATTGTCGGCAAAGTAGCGACGAAGGGCGAGCTGCGCGTCAGCATCAACCAGAGTGGCAGATCGCTTGCTGAAGCGATCACACTCAGTACCCCTCCAGCCGACACGCCTGAGCCGAGCACGCTCACGATGCTGGGGGCTTTTGGTTTCAGCGGCGCTGGCTTCCTTGTCCGTCGTAAACGGCGCGCATAAATGAAGTGAAGCGTCAGATTCCGATAGAGACGCAATATTGCCCGATGAACCCACGTGTCCATCGGGCTTTTTTGCCACTGCGTCTTGCTTGTTGAAATGCGGACGATGCCCACAGTCAGCAAGCAGTGACGTGACCAAAGATACTGCCTACCTATGCATGCTGCCTTCCGTTTCGCACTATAAGGCAGAATATATGCCTTCCCTCCCCCTCTGCCCAATGCTTCGGGAGAGGGCGATGGGAGGTGAAAGTGAATCGTTACGATACTACGGCGCAATGCGGTCGGTATCCGGAGCGAAGGCACGCGGCTATCGCCCGTGCTGTTGAGTGCGCAAATCAGGGAGCTTCGATCTGCTTCAATTCGTCTTCCGTGAAACTCAGATTGGTCAGGGCTTTGACGTTCTCTTCGATTTGCTGAACGCTGGATGCGCCGATCAATGCGCTCGTGACGGAGGGCAGGCGCAGTATCCATGCGAGCGCCAACTGAGCGAGAGTCTGACCACGGTCTTTTGCGAGTTGGTTGAGGCGCAGCAGGCGTTCGCGTTTCGCTGGCGTCAGGTTGTCTTTCACCCAGCCCTCGCCCCACTTCTGCGCCGCGCGGCTTTCGGCGGGTATATCGTTACCGAGATATTTGTCCGTCAGCAGACCGCTCGCCAGCGGGCAGAAGGCGATCACGCCCGTACCGGCACGCTCAGTCTGCGGCAGCAGATCGGCTTCGATGCCCCGAGACAGCAGATTGTAGTAAGGCTGATGGATCGTGATCGGCGCCCAGTCATGCTGCTGGCAGATGCGTACCGAGTCGGCGAACTGTGCGCCACTATAGCTGCTGACGCCGACATAGAGTGCTTTTCCCTGGGTGACCAGCTGATTCAAAGCGCCGAGAGTTTCTTCGAGCGGGGTGTCCGGATCGGGTCGATGCGAATAAAAGATGTCGAAATACTCGACGCCCATGCGCTTCAGGGACTGGTCGCAACTCGCGATAATGTACTTTTTGCTGCCCCACTCGCCATACGGACCGGGCCACATCCCGTAGCCTGCCTTGCTGGAGAGGATTAGCTCGTCGCGGGGCATCTCGGCAATGATCTTGCCGCAGACGAGTTCCGCGTTGCCGGGCGGCGAGCCGTAATTATTGGCGAAATCAAAATGGGTTATGCCGAGGTCGAAAGCTTTGAAGAGACATTCCTTCGCCACGTCTTCTCCGCGATATCCGCCAAATGTCTCCCATGCGCCCAGAGAGATGGCGGGCAGCAGCAGTCCACTGCGTCCGCAGCGTCGGTAGGGCATCGTATCGTATCGGTCTTCCGCGAATTGTCGGGTCATAGATTCGGCTCCTCTACAGGAAATTAATACGTCATCGGAGTGACGTTCCAGTATTCCAGAAGTATACCCGTTGCGGGTCTGCTCAGTTCACTGAAGCGACAATCGATCGTCGTAAATCTCGCCTAATTTTGAAAAAAATCTCAAGTAGAGCCGATTCTGTCCTCCAAATGGGATAGAGTCAAGAGAGGTTTCGTTATGAGAGATCGAGCCGCTGCGATGCAAGCTCATACACCAGGAGGATCGATTGAAACTGTCGCTTATTGCCGCGCGGGAAATATTACTCGCGGCGCAAGGATTGAACCAATCCCCCGCTCGACCGGCAACGAAGGAAGACTGTCTGGCGGCGATCAGGCGGATGGGATTGCTTCAAATCGACACGATCAGCGTGGTCGCCCGCAGCCCTTATCTCGTGCTCCGAAGCCGAGTGGGCGACTACGTACCGGGCTGGCTCGACGAACTGCTTGCAGAGGGCGCTCTGTTCGAATACTGGTCGCATGCCGCCTGCTTTCTACCGATCGAAGATTTCCCCATTTACAGGCATAAAATGCTGGCGCATCGAGAAAGCGAAACGTACCTGAACGATGCAAACGGCGAGAACACTGAGCCTATTCGTACAGTTCTGGAACGCATACAGAAGGAAGGCTCTGTCCGATCCGTCGAATTTCAGCGAACCGATCAGCAAGCTGGAAGCTGGTGGAATTGGAAGCCAGAAAAAGTCGCGTCGGAGCGCATGTTCAATGCGGGTATTCTGATGATCGCCCGGCGCGAAGGCTTCCAGCGTGTCTATGATCTGCGCGAACGCATTCTGCCGGACTGGTATGACTCCCGTGCGCTCCCGCAAAGCGAGGCACGAAAATCTCTGATACTGAAAGCGGTTCGTGCGCTCGGGGTAGCGCGTACGAAATGGCTGCCGAGTTATTTCCCCGATTATTTACGTTATCGCAACTCGACACAGGATATCAGAAACGTGTTGGAGGAGGCTATTGGAACAGGAGAGGTTTTTGTCGTTTCTGTCGAAGACTGGACCGAGCCGATCTACGTCCATCAAGAGAACCGAACGCTTGTGGAACAGGCTATTGCAGGGTCGCTTCATTCGACGGTGACGACGCTGCTGTCCCCTTTCGATCCGGTCGTTTCCGACCGAGCACGCACACTGGAAATGTTTGGTTTTACCTATCGAATCGAGATATATACGCCTGAAGCGCGTCGCCAGTATGGTTATTTCAGCATGCCCGTTCTGCATCGGGGCGAACTGGTGGGACGACTCGACGCGAAAGCGCA
This sequence comes from Chthonomonadales bacterium, assembly GCA_038216735.1. Lineage (GTDB taxonomy): Bacteria > Armatimonadota > Chthonomonadetes > Chthonomonadales > Chthonomonadaceae > JBBQPY01. The sequence continues at coordinate 1,746 of JBBQPY010000116.1, read as the reverse complement.
CCGACGTGATGGGCTCTTCGAAATCAAAGCGCTGCACTTCGAAGACAAAACAGTCCTCACAGACACTCTGCTCTTCGAACTTGCGCTCATGCTGCAGGAGTTCGCACGATGGCACAACACCCCTGAGATCGTACTGCGACATTGCGTGCCATCTGATTTTGGCGCAGCGTTGAACGATGCTCTCACCACCTCCCAACCCCCTCCTTCGTAAGGCGGGGGAGAATGCACGACACCGTGACTTGTGCTTGCGTGCCGACGCATCGATTGAGTGACTGCAGAAAAGGAAAAGATGATAATGGACATTGTAGACAGACTTTTAGGGCATGATGCCTGGACGACGAGACAACTGCTGCTGCGCTGCCGCGAACTATCCGACTTGCAGATGAATCAGCAGTTCGACATCGGCGATCGGAGTCTGCACCAGACTTTCGAGCATCTGATTGCCTGTATGGAAAGCCATACAGACCTGATGCTGAGCCGATGGTTGAATGTGCCTTACAGGGATGATGAATCGATCGAAGGCATGCTGGTCCGATTGACGATCGTTTCCAAAGATTTTGCAGAGTTTACGTCGAGAGTGCAGCGCGAGGGGAGGGCTGATGAGATGGTCTCCAACTCGGATAAGACGTGGAGAGGCTCTCTGGGCAGCGTGATCGCGCATCTCATTACGCACAGCATGCACCATCGCTCCCAGATCATGTACATGCTGAATCAACTCGGCGTCCAGAACGTGATCGAAGGAGACGCGCTCGGTTGGGAGGGACAGGCGCGCGGATGGGGATACAACTGGAGCGGGAGTTACGGCATTATCGTGGCGGATTGACAGTCGCTGTTGTGCAGTCTAGTTTGCCTTCAGTCCAATTGGTCCGTTTTTCTTCGAACGCATCATTTATCGCTTCAAGGGTGCTTCCTGCCATTCATAATTCAGATCAGCGGCATTCCAATATATCTCTCCCGATGGGACTGCGAGACTGTTCACGGGTACCGATCTCTAAAGTAGAAGGGTAATGGGAGCATAACTCTGTCTATCCTCCGATAGCTTTATCAGGGCTCGTAGCAGCCTCGCCATCGCGACGCATGGCAGGAAAAGCCTGCACGTCCGGTGAAATGTTCGGTGACCAATGTGCGTGAATCGGAGGTACTACTTGCCCCTGCCGAGCGGAACCGTCACCTTTCTATTTACCGACATCGAAGGCAGCACTAAACTCTGGGAGCAGCATCCCGAGCCGATGCGCCTTGCTCTGGCTCGTCATGATGAATTGCTGCGACAGGCTATCGATACCAACGAGGGAGTCGTGTTCAAGACGATCGGTGACGCTTTTTGTGCTGCCTTCGCCACCGCACCGAATGCGCTCTGTGCGGCTCTTGCCGCGCAACGAGCATTGCATATCGAACCCTGGTCAGACGGACTTGTGCTGCGCGTGCGCATGGCTCTGCACACCGGAGCTGCCGAATTGCGCGACAACGACTACTTTGGACAGCCGCTCAATAGGGTGGCGCGTCTGCTCACCGCAGGGCATGGCGGACAGGTGTTGCTCTCCGATGTGGCACGTGATCTTGCCTGTGACAACCTGCCCCACTCTGCCTCTCTCCTGCCATTGGGAGGGCATCGCCTGCGCGATCTCGGTCGTCCCGAGCCCGTTTTCCAACTCCTCCACCCCAACCTGCCTTCCGACTTTGCGCCTCTCAAGTCTCTTGAAAATCCCGCTCTGCCCAATAACCTCCCTCAGCAAGTAACGAGCTTCA
>JBBQPY010000115.1:0-16874 GCA_038216735.1 Chthonomonadales bacterium | reverse complement strand
ATGACGGTCGTTCCATTCGGTGCCATACGGAACGGTGAAACGCCCTTTCTCATCCTTGAAATAGTTTCTGTCGCGCACATGCACGCGCAGCAGCAGGCTCTGTCCCGGCACGGCGTAACGGCTGATATCCACACGAAACGGCGTCCATGGTGAGAGATTGCGACCTGCTACGGATAGGTGCCCTGCATCCACGCCGACCGAGACGACCGCCTCCCAGTTGACGGCTTCGAACGCGAGCAGTGTCGTCTGGCCGCCAGCCGATTTCGCGATAGCTTCCGGCAGGCGCGGGACAGTGATGCGTCGTTCATAGGTTCCGGAATCGGCGTCTGGAAATCCATTCATCCGCCAGCCCCCTGCGGGAACAGAAAGCGTCTTCGGCTGCGCCCCCTGCGTGTCGGGCTGAAACGTCCATTCACCGTTCAGGCTGTCTGACGCGCCCTCTTTCGCAACTCTGATTTCTGCAGAAGTGGCAAGATCGACCTCGATTGTCGGTTTCGCCAGCACGGAACTCCCTGCGCTCAGCCATAAAGCGAACAGGCAGAAACAGAGCGAGCGGAATAGGAGTGGACTTGATTTTTCAGGCACGGTCATGCATTTCATCCGTTTCATTCAGGCGGTGGGGCGATGTCTCAAAGCACGTAGAGGGGATTGTGGCACACATAGCGATCGGGACGACCGAGGGGGCGCGAACTCATGAATAGATACTGGAAAACGATCTGCCAGCCACAGTCGAGCAGCCAGCGCAGAACGGTTTCGTTGGTTCCGGCAATGGCGATGTAAGGATCACCGGTTTCGAGGAACTCCAAGCTGTCTGCAGCGCGCGTGATCTGATGCGAGACGCCCATCACGTGCGCGAGCATTCGGGGCAGGTCGGCTGGATCGGTTGCGAGCGCGGGACCGCTCGCGTGTGCGCCGAAGTAGGCATAGCCCGCGATTTCGCCCGAGCTGCCATCTGGCAGTATGCGCCGAAACAGCCGTGCGGCACCCGTCTCACCGCCCATTTCGGCGTTCCAGTGCGCGTGTTCGGGCGCACGGGCAAAGCCTACGATTTCGCGGTCGAGGGTATCGAGTGCGGCGTTTACCTCCGGCGTCAGGAGCAGCGGTTCGGCACGTAAAATAGGAGAGTTCTCGGCGCGGGCAATCCCTCCGGAATCATAGGAGGCAGGCGCGGAGTGCGGCAGAATGGTGTCCTCGACCGGAACACGATAGTACGGATCGGCTCGCAGATTGCCCCGCGGCCCCGAGAGCAGGAACATCGGCAGGCGAGGGATACACCCTGCCTGACGTACATAGAGCGCATCCGCGGACGGATGGCGGGAAGCCAGCACCAGGTGCGTATCAGCGCCGAAACCGGCGGCATCTTCGAGGCAGTTTGCCAGCAGCCCGCCCCCGATGCCCTGACGATGGTGAGTCTGTAGCACGAAGAACTCGGTCAGGTTCCAGACGCCTTCACGTACGATGCTCCGTGCATAGCCTACGGCGCGGGGTCTGCTGAACCGATGCGCTTCCTCTGCAATCCAGAAACTGCAGCCCGGCGAATCCCGCAGGTGCTGGCGTACGGCGGCATGGTGCGCCCATGTCATCTCATAGCCCATCGAGCGGCGCATCACCTCGAAAGCTGCGATTTCGTCGTCTTCTCCAGCGCGGCGCAGGCTGATTCCGCGCGGCAGTGTACGCGCGGCGGGCGCTCCCTGTGGTATCGGAAAGACCATGCGCACCTTCCTTCAGCGTTGTTTCCCTCACAGAGTGCCTATTTCGTGTTCGGCAGTCGATTCTCCTGTTTCGCCGCGTTCAGCAGTCGATCCTCTGCAGCATTATTGGATTACCAGCCGCATTCGTCACATTCGATCACTTATAACTATTCACCCTGCCTTCCGTTTCGCACTTACAGGCGGAAGAGCTGTATTTACTCCCCCTCTCCCGAAGCTTCGGGAGAGGGGGTTGGGGGTGAGGGTGAATAGTTATGATCACTTTGAGCCTTCTAAACGTAGTGATCGGGTATGCTTTCCGCGATAAGGTATGCTTTACAAAACAGCAGCTACCCTCCAGCCCAATCTTTTGCAAAGACGGAGAGTATTCACTATCAATGAACACTTGCGTCAGGGCGGACACTCCGTCTGAATGGTTGCGTGAAACGAAATGAAGGCAAAATGATAAGTCGAGATTTGATTGCGGTAGTCCTTGTGCTTTGCGGGCTGTGCACCATTCCACTGCACGCGACTGCGCAGACGACGGAACGAAAGGGAGCGCACATGACGGCGGACATCGACTGGCTTGTAAAACCGATAAAAGCGAAAGCGGTCATCAAGAAGATTTCCGCTGGCGGCCCAGTTATCGACAAAAGAGGTGGCATCTACTCAGATAATGGTGCATCGACCGAAAAGCCGAACGAAATATCGCTCGAAAACGGGCTGATCCGTCGCACCTTTCGGCTCGCGCCCAATGCCGCGACGATTGGATTCGATAATCTGATGACCGGCGCGTCTCTGCTTCGTGCGGTCAAGCCAGAAGCGACGCTCGAAATCGATGGGAATGTCTTTGCTGTTGGCGGTCTCACCGGTCAGCCCGATCTCGCCTATCTGCTTCCCGACTGGATCGCCGCAATGCACACCGATCCTGCTGCATTTCAGTTCACGGGCTACGAGACAGGCAAGCCCAGTGCCGTCAAGGCATGGAAGCGCGTTCGACATTCGGCCGATCTGCCCTATCCGCCGCCCGGTATCGCGCTCAAGCTGCATTTCGCGCCGCCTGCCGGCAAGCTGTCGGGCATCAGGGTATCGGTTCATTATGAGATATACGATGGGATTCCGTTGCTCGCTAAATGGCTGACGATAGAAAACGGCGGCGCAAAACCGATACGCCTCAATCATTTTACGTCCGAGATACTTGCCGCCGTCGAATCAGAATCGATCGTCGATGCTGCCGATCGCTGGACACAGCCAAACATCGAAGTTATCAGCGACTACGCTTTTGGTGGCGGCACTCCCCAGAACTCGAATCACACGACGCACTGGGTGACCGATCCCGATTATACGACACAGGTGAGCTACGACCTCAAGACGCCGGCACTGCTCGAGAGCCGACCGCCTCTCGGTCCCGATGTCGACATTGCGCCTGGCAGCCGTTTCGAAACCTTCCGCACTTATGAACTGGTCTACGACAGCAGCGACCGAGAGCGCAAAGGGCTGGCGATGCGCCGTATGTATCGCACGCTCGCGCCGTGGGCATCCGAAAACCCGCTGATGCTGCATTTGACTTCTGTCGATCCGCAGGTCGCGAAAACCGCAATCGATCAGTGCGCGGAGATCGGTTTCGAGATGGTGATCCTCAGTTTCGGCAGCGGTCTGAATATGGAAGACACGTCCCCGAAGAATATAGCGCACTACAAAGCGCTCGCCGATTACGCGCACAGCAAGGGCGTCCAGATCGGTGGCTATTCCCTGTTGGCTAGCCGCAGTATCAGCGAAACCGACGACGTGATCAATCCGAAAACGGGCAAAACGGGCGGCGCGATCTTCGGCAGTTCGCCCTGTCTCGGGAGCAAATGGGGCATCGCCTACTTCGAGCATATTCGCACGTTCCTCGAACAAACCGGCTTCGATCTGCTCGAACACGACGGCAGCTATCCCGGAGATCCGTGCGCTTCGATCACGCATCCCGGTCATCGCGGGCTGGCGGATTCGCAGTGGACTCAATTTCAGGCTGTCGCCGACTTGTATAAATGGTGTCGCGGGCGGGGCATCTACCTCAACGTGCCGGACTGGTATTTCCTGTCGGGTTCGAACAAGAGTGCAATGGGCTACCGCGAGACGAACTGGTCGCTGCCGAGGGCGCAGCAGCATATCCATGCCCGCCAGAACCTTTACGACGGCACCTGGGACAAGACGCCGAGTATGGGCTGGATGTTCGTGCCGCTCGTCGAATATCAGGGCGGCGGGGCGGAGGCGACGATCGAGCCGCTCCGCGAACATCTTACAGACTACGCGGCGCATCTCGCCAATAACTTAGGCTATGGCGCGCAAGCCTGCTACCGTGGTCCGCGTCTCTACGACGCGCCGGAGACGAAGGCTGTCGTCCAGACATGGGTAGACTTTTTCAAGAAACACCGCGCGATACTCGAGTCGGACATTATCCATATTCGTCGCGCAGACGCCCGCGACCTCGACTGTGTCCTGCATGTGAATCCAGCGCTGCCCGAGAAGGGACTGGCGATGCTTTATAACCCGACTTCGGAGACCATAACCCGGGAACTCGAACTTCCGCTCTACTATACGGGTCTGACGAAGAAAGCCCATCTCCGGCAGGAGGAGGGTAAAGAGATGGTCGTCACGCTCGACCGCACCTACAAAATTCGTATCAAAGTGACGGTCAAACCCGGCGGAGCCACCTGGCTCACAATAAGCTGAAGACCAATATGATAAAATTTTTGATGGCTGATCCAGCAGCAGTCGAGGTTGGAAGTACGCAGGTATCTGAAGGCAATTTGGCGAACAAACACACACATTCCGGGCACATTGCAAGTGCAACCGATCAGCCCTCACCCCCAGCCCCTCTCCCTGCCACTCATTCTTCGCTAGGGAGAGGGGAGTCCGGGTATCTTGAACTGTGCATTCTACAAGGTAGTAGAGAGCATTCCATTGCTCTCGGAGCAAACAATACCAGAATGATCACTGCGTTCGCTGTCTCCCCTTCTCCCTAATGAGCTACGAATTGCAGGGAGAAGGGGTCGGGGGATGAGGGCTGAAGAGCTGCGTTTTTCATAAAGGAGGAGCAGAACATGAAACTGGTGCGTTATCAGCAGGGTGGACAGGCAGTGATCGGGGTTCTGACGGCGGACGGCAATTCAGTCGTCGCATTGGAAGGGGCGACTTCGATGTCGGCGTTTCTGGCGCGGGGCGCGGCGGGTCTTCAGGAGGCGCGTTCGGCGCTCGCCAATGCCGCGAACCCGCTGCCGCTGGCAGGGCTGAAGCTGCTCGCGCCGGTCGGTGATCCAGGCAAAATCATGTGCATTGGGCAGAACTACCGTGATCACTGCGAAGAGCAGAATCAGCCGATACCCGAACGCGCGATCCTCTTCTCGAAATACGCGACGGCGCTCAACGATCCGGACGGCATCATTCGCCTGCCTGCGATCTCCGACCAGAATGACTTCGAGGCAGAACTGGCGGTCGTGATCGGCGGCGAAGGCGGTGGCGGGCGACAAATCTCGGAAGCGGATGCGATGCGTCATATCGCAGGCTATCTCTGCGCCAACGACGTGACGGCGCGCGATATCCAGAAAGGCGACGGGCAGTGGGTGCGCGGCAAATCGCCCGATACCTTTTTCCCCATCGGTCCCTACCTCGTAACAGCCGACGAGATCGCCGATCCACACAACCTGGACATCTCGCTGACGCTCAACGGGCAGACGATGCAAAGCAGCAACACCAGCAACTTGATTTTCAAAATCCCGTTCCTGATCTCCTATCTCTCGCAGACGATGACCCTGCTGCCTGGCGACATTCTTTCGACCGGCACACCCGGCGGCGTCGGCGTCTTCCGAAAGCCGCCGATCTTCCTGAAATCGGGCGACCGGCTTGCAGTTACGATCGCAGGTCTCGGCACACTCAGCAACACCGTCGGCTAAGCGGCGAGAACCTCTGGCATCGTTCCTGGTAAAAGAACGGTCGCCAGGTATTTGTAGGGTGCCGCTTGCTGCGCCCTTCTTTACATATTCTGCGCCGCTTTTCCCCCACGCCAAGCTTTGGGAAAGGGGTCGAGGGTGAGGGCTACTCTGCTGACGATGGAAACCACAGTGATCAACGAAAGCCTCTATCCACCTACAATTCAGGGCGTTCCCGCCAGTCTGACGATACCCAATAAGGCATATCGCAGGCAGGTCGTTATCGTCTTATTGAGCCTGTTCGTGTTTATTTCGTTCTATCTGAGCCTGATCGTCGGCAGCGGATGGGCAGTCGTCTACTCGATTATGCAGGCAGCAAACGCTGAGGTCGACAACTACGGTCATTCGAACAGCGGCAACTATTGGATGCTCGCAGTCGTTTCCGGCGTACTCTTTTTATTCCTCGTCAAAGCGCTGTTCAAATGGCGCAAACACAAAGACGAAATGCGCCTCGAAATCACGGCACGCCAGCATCCTGAACTGTTCGAATTCATACGAAAAGTTTGTGCGGACACCAAAGCGCCGTTTCCCGGTAAAGTCTTTCTGACGCCGGAAGTGAATGCCGCCGTTTTCTACGATAGTTCGCTGCTCAGCCTGATCCTGCCGGTCAAGAAGAACCTGCTCATCGGCCTCGGACTGGTCAACGGGGTCAATCTTAGCGAATTCAAGGCAGTGATTGCGCACGAGTTCGGACACTTTTCGCAGAGCAGTATGCGGCTCGGCAGCTACGTCTATATGGCGAACCGAGTGATTTACGACCTCGTCTATCAGCGCGATGCGCTCGACGACCTGCTGGCAAAAGCCCGCCGTTTCAATATCCGCATCTCTATCTTCGCCTACGCGATCACTTTCGTTTTGTGGATACTGCGCGGGATACTTCATCTGGCGTTCAAGGCGATCAACTTTTTCGAGAGCGCGCTTTCTCGACAGATGGAGTTTCATGCCGACCTCGTAGCGGTCAGCGTCACCGGAAGCGACTCGCTGATTCACGCCCTCAAAAAGCTCGACTTCGTCAACGCCTGCCAGATGCAGGCGTTCAGCGATTTGAAAGACGCTTCGCAGCACAACCTCTACACGCAGGATCTGTTCTATCACCAGACGCGGGCGGCAGATCACCTGCGCCGCACGCTGGACAAGGCCGATTTTGGAGCGATTCCCGCCTTGCCGGACGACCCGAAACAGAAGACACAGCTGTTTACAAAAGAGTCTGACGATGAAAACGCACGCGAGATGTGGGCGTCGCATCCGTCCAACTTCGATCGCGAGCAGAACGCCAAGGAGCACTACCTGCGCAGCGTCGAAGACGAGCGATCGCCATGGCTCCTTTTTAGCAATCCCGAACAGCTGCGTCAGCGCATAACGGAACGCTTCTATCAATATGCGATGGAATTGCGGCCGGTGAATCTTACGCCTCCGGAACAGGTGCAGGCGTTCCTTGATCAGGAGCACAACGAGATCGCTCAGGACCCACGCTATCTCGGGCTTTTCGACGGACGTCTGCTCTCGATCCCGTCCGACCTGCTGACCGCTTACGCCAACGATCCTTCGCTTCCCAACCTTCCTGCAGCGCAGATACAGACACTGCTCGACACACTGTATAATGCACAGTATAAAGAGTGGCTTGAGGCGCATCAGAAGCGCGATAAAGAGGACGATGTCCTGAAGGCGCTCGATAGCGGCGATGCCAAAATGAAGAACGGCGCGTTCGAGTTTCGTGGCAGACAGTACAAAAAGTCCGACCTCAAAGAGCTGATAGCGCTGGTAGAGAAGGAGATGGAAGCGGACGCGGCCTGGCTAAAGGGGTTCGATCGCGAAGTGTTTCTGGTGCATTTACGGATCGCGCAACTGCTCGGAGCGGGCGACAAAGAGTTTTATGAGCGGTACTATTTTCACCTGAATCTACAGGATCGCCTCAAAGCCGCGCGGACTGCTGAGTTGGGACTGATCGGTGTCTTCCGCTTCCTGCAATCGAAACAGGGAAATCTATCGAAATCGGAATTCGCCGAGGCGGTCGCAGGGCTTACGGAGATTCATCGTACATTCTGCATGGATTTTCAGAAGTCCTACTCGCTGCCCTTGCCCGCGCTTCAAAATATGCAGGCGGGTATGCCGCTCAGTACCTATTTGCTGCAGGAGCCCCTGCTCGCGCCGATGCCGCTGAGCAGCAGCAGTATTGACGGTGAATGGGCGCAGGCGTTTATGAAACAGGTCTCGCAGGTGGAGGAGCGCTGCCGCCGCCTCTATTTCAAGAGTATGGGCGCGATTCTGCTCCAGCAGGAAGCGCTCGCGCAAAGCTATCGCAGCAAAAATGCCGAATAAGAAAATGAGCTCAAACACATGACTGTTCTGCAAAAAACTTCTCTACAAAAAAATGAAATGGGGCTGACTACGGGGCATGCGCCGTTCATCGAGCAGGCGCGTCGGGAGGGCGTTCTCTATATCGAGCAGCCCTACGAACTCTATACCGAGTCGAACCACGAAGCCTGGCGGCGGCTCTATGCACGGATGGCGGAACCCTGGCGGCGGTACGCCAATCCGCACTTTTTGCAAGGCATTGACAGCCTTCGCATGGATCCGGACCGCGTGCCGCGCCTCGAAGCCGTCAACCAGTTTCTCTGCCCTCTTACGGGCTTTCGCGCAAAAGCGGTCAGCGGCTATGTCCCGGCATTTCTGTTCTTTGACTGCCTGCGAAACCGTGAGTTCCCGACGACGATCACGATCCGCGACGCCGATCGCCTCGACTATCTGCCCGAGCCGGACATCTTTCACGACATCGCCGGACACGTGCCGATGCACACCGACTCTGCCTTCGCCGACGCACTCGTACGCTTCGGGGACTGCGCCCATACCGCCGCCGAAATCGTCGGCAGCATCGAAAATGAGGACGAGAAAGTCCGGCGTCTGACAAGTATCATCAAAGCGATGGCGCGGTTCTTCTGGTTCACGATCGAGTTCGGGCTGATGCGCAGCACAGACGGACTAAAGGTCTATGGCAGCGGGCTGCTCAGTTCGCACGGCGAGATCGAACACAGTATCGAATCGCCCGATGTGCAGCGCGTCCCGATCCAGTTGGAATGGGTGATCAACCAGTATTTCGAGATCGATCACTACCAGCCGCTATTATTTGTTGTCGATAGCTTCGATCATCTATTCCTTCTCGTAGGGGAGTTGGAGGAGTGGATGCGCGCGGGGAAACTCAACAATGTCGCGCCGGGGGAACCGCTTCTCAGCGAAGCCGACGTCCGCAGTTTTCTCGCCGCTTCGAACTCACCTTCGTAAGGTGCTGTTTGCCGCGCCCGTAAACGGTAAAGGAGGCTTTGATATGGGTCCAGGCGAACTCACGGAGTTAGCGGTCAAGAACAACGAAATCGATAAACTGCTGCTCGGCGAACCGCCCTACTTCTATAATGAACACTATTGTCGCACTCCCGGAGAAACCAATTTGAACGCGATTTTCAGCTTTGGTATCTATCCGTATGCCGTTTTGCATGCTGAAGTCGACTTCAAGGCACAGGTCGAGGCATTGATCCCCGCTTGTCTGGAAACAGTCGAGGGTCTGGTTACGCTCGTTAATATTCTGTTTATAGAATCCTACACACGGCATAGAGGGAACAAGACACTCGACCTCGACCTGCAACAATTGGCACAGGTTCTGCGGCAGCAAATTGCAAAGCATGAAGTCATGTTACGAAGCACATTTATCCTGGGAGGTGAAAATATGCGAGAAGGAATGCTCGGTGACTTCAAGCGTATTTCAAAAATCATTGCCGAAGACGGTGGACCTGAGTTCGTTCAGGTTTAATTTTCCTGCCGATGTCCGCCTACCGAGGCCAATGTCTGAACCATGATTTGTATGATTATGGTGATGCAATGCGTGATAACCACTCTACATTTCCAGTCCACAATGGCCGCTTGCTGGCTGAAGATACGGTTACTGCGCCTATAGAAGAAGCTTCGATCAGCGCTCCGGGAATCATCCCCATCAAAACAATCACTCAAATCGTGGTTCAGACAAACGGGGCTCGGAAGGAAAGCTGTCGCGGGGGTGAGGATTTGCGAACAGAAGGCGGATAGCATGGCACTGTATAATACAACTGAGGGGTACCGGGAGGTTCAGCTCGTAACGCTGGACGACCCGGAATACATTGCGTTCATGCGCCGCATGGCAGATAGCCGGCCGGGGCGTGGGGGTCCGCGACAGGCGGGCGAAGTGCTCGGCGGGCTTATCGAACGCTGCGTACGCCACTGGCTCAGCGACTATGTGCCGCTGATGGAGGAGCGCATTCTCACCTGGGAACAGCGAATGCGCAACGGGCGCACCGGCAAAATGTTTCGGGAACTCGACGGGGTCTGGGCGATCGATGACGTGTCGCTGTGCCTCTTCGAGATGAAAATGACTTTTCCCGAAAACATGGAGCGCGGCGTCGGGCTGAAACAGCTCAACATCGCCGCGGAGACTCTTTTCGCCTCGCGCCGCTACGAATACATTCTTAAACGACTGGTCTATGTCGCCACAGAGCAGGTCGCGGTTCTGGAAGACCTGCCTGTGCTGGAGCCAAATGACGAGAATATAGAACTCGGCGTGATATGGGTACCGCCCGATGCGGTCGAGGCGGCGGCAAAGGAACTGGAGATCGAACTGCCGGAGAACTGGCGAGAGCCGGAGTCGCGAGAAGGGCACTTCGAAGATCCGGAGCGTGAGGCGTGGCGAGAGTTTGCAGATACGGAAGCGCGGGACGCGCCCATTACAGAGGAAGGTGAAATTTCTCCCGATAATCCGCTCGCTGCCGCACTGCGCCGCCTTCAGCAGAAGGAAGAGACATTATGACTGAGAATAATTTAGATCGGACTTGTGGATGACACGACTGGGAAATCGTTTTGCGGAGCTGAAAGTAAAGGGCGAACGCGCATTGATCTGTTTCGTGACGGCGGGCGATCCGTCGCTCGAGCAGACTGTCGAAATCGTGGTCGCGCTGGCGGAAGCGGGGGTCGATGCCGTTGAAATCGGCATTCCGTTCAGCGATCCGCTGGCGGACGGACCGAGCATTCAGGCTGCCTCGCAGCGTGCGCTCGAAAGCGGCGTAACGACCATTAAGGTACTGGAAATGGTGCGTTCAATACGACAGAGGTCTCCTCATTTACCACTGATTTTGATGACATATTATAATCCCCTGCTCCGCTACGGGCTGGCGCGTTACGCGCAGGATGCGAAAGCAGCTGGCGCGGACGCGCACATCGTTACCGACTTAACGCCGGAGGAGGCGGAGGACTGGAAGCGGGTCTCGACTGCCAACGACCTGGACACTGTGTTTCTGCTCGCGCCGACAAGCACGGAGGCGCGTATCGAAACGGTTGCGAAACTCTCCAATGGGTTCGTCTACTGTGTGTCGCGCACCGGCGTAACCGGCGCACAGCAGGACGTTCCGACGGAGCTGACCGCCGTGATCGGGCGCATCAGAGCCCACACACAGGAGCCGGTCTGCGTCGGATTCGGTATCTCGACGCCGGAACACGTGCGTCGTATTTGCGCATACGCCGATGGCGCTGTGGTCGGCAGTTCACTCGTCGATCTGATCCATGCGCAACGTGACTCGCCCGATCTACTCGCGCAGGTTCGCGATTATGCCGCTTCCCTCAAAGCCGCTACCCACAACTGAATTCCGATTTGTTCGAAACATGGGGTTGAGGCTGCCTTCTCCCCTCCTCCTTCTGTAGCTCCAGGAGAGGTAATCGTGGTAAGGGCATGAGTGCGGGGTGAAGCTGTAAACGCTTGCTTTTTCAAGGAGACCATCTTGAGAACACCTTTAGTGCCCGGTAAAAAATATCCGATTCCAGCGATATTCCAACATAATTTGAACCCGTACGCTCGACTCTCACGTCTACAGAGTAAGCAGAGCTATGCACGCACTCCCGGTGCCCTCTCACCCAAAGCTTCGGGAATGGCGGAAACAGCGCCGAGCGATTTTCAGTTCCGACCCCGCTAGAGTGTGCTCTGGCGGGTTTTGCAACTCCAGTCTGGTGCTTCAACCACATGCATCGAGTATCTCTGTCCCTCTATTAGTCAGGCACGTAGTGCGGCACGAACGGAGAGGGGTAGGGCTGAGGTCGGTTACAGGGAAGCAATAACTATGCAACGCCAGCAGTTCATTTCCGACAACAACACAGTCAAAACTAGCAAAATCAGCGACGGGTTCGCCGAGGCAGATAACGCATCCAGCGCAGCCGGAATCGGCGTGTATGATGGGGAGACTGCGTCTGATGTGTCTGCTAATGATGCCGAGCAGTCGATCGAATTAGAACAATATTCTGAAATCGAACGATTTCTCGAAACGGAGCAGTCTGCGGAAGTTCAACGAATTACGGCAGCGATGCAACTCGAAGTGCGCGCCCGACACAAGCGTAACGTACTTTTTACGTTCGGCTCCGTCCTTGCCTACATTCCCTGTTTCTATTTACTGCACTTGATCGGCACAAATGGCAGTCTGAGTGTCGCACGTTACAAAGAATTGGTAGCGCTCACCGCTCTAGCCTTTTTTGGACTGCCCACATTTCTGCTGCCACTTCTGATGATGTTATATAACAAAAAAGCAGGTAGGCGCACGCGAACGACGACATTCAAGATCGATGGAATGGAAGATTTGACACTGGTCGGACCGCTGGCGGAGATACTCGCGATCGACGATCTGGCGGTGCGAAGGATGGCGAAGGCGAACCTGACACGCCTGCTGCCACAGCTGAAGGCAAGCGATTCCGATCTGCTCAATGCGTATCAACGTAAGCAATTGAATCGGTTCGTTCGCCCCGGACTATTCGATCCCAGCCAGCGTGACATTCGAGAGATCTTCTCCAAAAATGCGCGACAGCGCGATGCCCTGTTCCAGATCGCGATACTCAATGCCTACGAGCAGGTTGGCGATGCCGACTGTCTGCCCTTCGTGAACACGATAGCGCACCCAACCGTTCAACAAGCAAAAATTGTCCCCGCCGAAGCGATCGAGGCGGCAAATCATTGCCTGCCGTTCCTTGTCGATCTTGCCGAGCAAGACCGAGCGAACAAGCAGCTGTTACGACCCTCGAGCGCTTCAGATGTGCTGCCTGACACACTACTGCGCCCCGCGATGCACCGTAGCAACGAAGAGGACTCGGACTCGCTGCTGCGTGCCGCTGGAATAGTAAAAGAATAACGATTATGCAGCGCCACCATACTGAGGAGACAATAGCGCTTCCGCCGATCGCGGTCGAGAATGCCACTGCAGCTTCGCAGACGAGGGGGATCGAAGCGACGGAAGCGCAGGAGTTTTCTGTTCTCGAGACTGCCGAGCGGTCAGTAAATGAAAAACAGTCGGCCACCTTCGAACAGGCGTCGGCTGGCATACGTAACGAAGTGCGTTCCCTGCGCAGGCGCAATCTGCGATTCGCGATCGTAATTGGTTTGGTATCCGTGGCAGTTTCGATGATTGGTCCCCTTCTGCAAATTCTAATGCTCATGCGGTTTACTCCGACTCTCCAGCAAGTCGAGATCGCTGCCTGTGTCCTGCTCGTTTGTTTTGCTACGCTGGCAATTTATACGATCGCGATCTTTACCCGTTCGACTGGCAAGAGGAGACTGAAACGCCGAGGTAAAATCGCGGCAATTGCGGACATCCGGCTTGTTGGTTCGCTGGTGGACATTCTGGCAATCGGCAGCCCGCATGAACATACAATGGCAAAAGAGACGCTGACGCGCCTGCTTCCGAATTTGAAAGCGAGCGATTTCGCTCTGCTCAGTCATGCGCAGCGCAGACAACTGGATCGCTGTTTGATGCCGCGTCTGCACAACAAGTCGAAATCGGAACAGCAGCGTGACACCGATTTCCAGCTTGCGATTCTATCTGGGTATGAGCAGGTGGGAGACATCGATAGCTGGTCTGCGGTGGGGTCTCTTGCCTATCCGGCACCGGAATACCTGATGAGCACATCGCCGGAGGTGAGTGCGGCGGCGCGGCGCTGTCTGCAGTTCCTCGAATATCTCGCCGCACAACAGCGCGCGAGCATGGAACAGTACCGTATCAGCAGTCAGCTATTGAGACCGTCGAGCGCATCCGCAGTGTCACAGGAGATGCTGCTCCGCCCGGCAATGAACCGTACCACTGTCGATGAGTCAGATTCTCTGCTCCGCGCCACGAATGAAACGGCATTCCCGCCTGCCGCGTCAGGAAAGAGGGACGCATAGTCATGAACCAGCAGCTTACCCTCGATACGGAAACAGTCCGAGTCGAAATACCCGATCTAGCTTCCGAAAATCAGCTTGATGTGATCGAGACAGTGTTGGAAGTGCAGACCGCTGCTGCAACTACGAAGAATGCTGCCGAAGTAGAACAGATTGCCGCCCGACTTCGCCGAGAGGTACGTCGGGAGCGGATACGCAGTATCGCGTACGCTGGTACTGCAGGACTGCTGTACCTGCCGCTTTTCTTCACTGTACATCAGATGCATCAACTGGAAAACCGCGGCACTGTAACCTTAGCGCAGCACATAGCTTACGACTACCGTGTCTGTTTCTTTTTCCTGCTTCCTATGCTCGTCATGCTGTTGATTCCGCTCACAACTATTTATGCTCGATGGCGGATTCGTAACTCGGCAAAAAGACTTGCTCTCGGCTTTGAGGGCAAACATGGGAGAGGGAAGCGAAAACAGACCGGCAAAATCGAGGCACTAGACGATGTCGCGAGTATCGGATCGCAGATAGAGATGCTTGATATCGACAGCATACCCGTGCGCAATATGGCGATCGCGAAATTAACCCAGCTTCTGCCCCAGCTCAAGGCGAGTGACAATGACCTGCTGAACATCGTCCAGCGTAAGCGGCTGAATCGCTTCGTGGGAGCGCATCGATTCGGGATCGGACATCGCGATATCCGGGAATTTTGGTCTAGGCAGGCACGGCAGCGCGACCTCGCGTTCCAGATGGCGATACTCAAAGCGTATGAACAGATAGGCGATGCCGACTGTTTGCCCGCAGTACAATCACTCGCTCACCCGCCTCCTCACTATGCCAAATTGGTTCCACCGGAAATAGTCGATGCGGCACAGCAGTGCCTGCTCTTCTTGGAACCGATGATCGCACAGGATAGAGCAAGTAAACAACTATTGAGACCGTCGAGCGCGACAGAAGTTCGACCCGATATACTGCTTCGCGCCTCCATGCCGAAAACGAATATAGAAGAAGCTGTCTCACTGCTCCGCGCGGGAGCTGCTGTCGACGCTTTTGTCGCTCCAAAACAAGGGAAGTTGAGTGATGAGTAGGAACATGCCGTATGGCATAACAGAACCCGAGGACACAGCATTCGCTCCCGCCGGTATAAATTCTGCGGAAATAAACGGTGCGACAGTTGCCTCGTCGTCCGAATACGATGTGGCATCCTGTGCTGAAATCGGAGAGGTAAGAGCACATATTCAAACTACGATAAGCGAACACGGCAAAAGAAGAGCGCACGTCGCTGGCATCATGTTCTGGCTGGTCGTTTGGCTGGTTCTGTATTTTCCTTTTCTTTCTCATGCGCTTCCACGAGAGGGGATGTCCTTCACGCTCGTTTCGCTCGCGCTGCCTGCTCTAACTTTGCCGCTCCTGATAATCCTTATTCGGCGGGAGAACTGGAAGAACACACGGAAGTCGATCGCCATAATTGAGGCGATGGACGATGTCAGATACATCGGCTCGCTGATAGAAATGCTCAAGATCGATAGCGTGCCAGTACGTAATGCGGCAAAAGCCAGACTTGTTCATCTGCTGCCGCAACTCGAGTCGAGCGATGCAGTCCTGCTCGATCCCATACAGCGAAAGCGGTTGAATAGCTCGATCGGAGCACACTTGTTCAATTTCGCCTATCGGGACGTCGTGGAACTCGGCGCAAAGGGCATGCGTCAGCGCGAGACTGATTTCCAGATCGCGGTAATCAACACCTGTGAACACATCGGTGATGTCGCATGTTTACCCGTCGTACGCTCGCTCGCTGAGCCTAGGACGCATCATGTTAATATCGTTCCGACTGAAGTGAGTGAAGCAGCGCGGCATTGTCTGGCGTTTCTAGAGCCGATGATCGCACAGGATACAGCGAGCAAACAACTATTGAGACCGTCGAGCGCGTCCGATGTGATGACGGATACTTTGCTTCGTCCCGCGATGCACCAAACAGATTCCGACGCTGCCGACACGCTACTCCGCGCCGCTGATGCTTGAGAATCAACCGATAAATACGACTATATAAATAGAAATCGAACCTCTGACCGTAGGAGTGATATGAACGAGCCGCCGAACGACCACCCACTCGACTTTCGTGCGATTTTCAACTGGCAGCAGACTGCCCCCGCCGAACCCGACTACACTCCACAGGTATCGCTGCAGTTGAATGCCGGCGAGATGAAACGTGTCTACAGCCTGGTCGATCGACTGAAGGCGAGCAGCCGGGTGCGCGAGATCGCTGAGCAGTTCCTGACGCGCGGGGCGTCACGACTTCCCAATCTGGGCTATGCTGTCGAGCCATTGGTACGCCCGCATCGCTACGGGTGGAGGGAGCGGCAGGCGGCAGCGTGGCTGCTTGGGCGGGCGAATCTCGACAAGGAACAGAGTGATTTTGCCGTAGAAACACTGACACAGACGGTAGAACGCAAGCTGGAACTGACCGGGTTCGAGCGACTTAAAAAAGCGCTGCTGCAGACTCTGATACCCGCCATTCTGCTAGCAGCCGCCAGTGAAACAGGGCCCTGGATCAGCGTATATCCCTGGATGTTACTCGGGGTCGTGCTCTATGAGCGGTCTACTGCAGTCAGCATACGCGCCGAGGCTGCGCGCGCACTCGGGCAACTGGCACACCCCGACAGCCTTGAAACACTCATTGGCGCCCTCCAGCAGAACCGTCGTGTACGCAGTGCAGCGATCGAAGCGCTCCCGAACGTCCTTGCTTCCCTCACACCCGATTATTACGGACAAATCCGCGCGGACACGATGCAGGGATTGTGCCGACTGCTGACGAACGAAGATGAAACGCTGGCGGTCGCGATTCTGCAGGCTTTCGTGTCAGTCGGCGATGGCTCCGCCTTGCCGATCGTAGAAAAACTGGCGGCAGGGAGCGGTCGTGCCAGTCGCGAAACCCGCGTACAGCAGGCGGCCCAGATCTGCCTGCCGGTGCTGCAGGCACGGCTCGCCCGTGAACGTGATCCCCAGGTGCTGCTG
>JBBQPY010000114.1:0-17389 GCA_038216735.1 Chthonomonadales bacterium | reverse complement strand
CCCCTGGTGGCAGGCAAACTTCGCAAAAAGAACAGCGTCACAGACCACCTGCTGACCGGTGTGCTCGCACACCGGCGGCAAAAGAGCCAAAGAGCGCCGTCAAAGGGGGCCAAAGCCTCCACATTTACCGGAAACTAAAGTGAATAATATTCTCGCCATGACTATCGGGGTTGTTTTCGGCACTTTGATCGGTTACGCTCTGCTTCACTTGAGGTCTCAAAATCAGGAGAAGACGGGTCACTTAGAGTCTGACAAAGCCTTGCAAGAACTCAAGACAAAATGTGAGCTGGTGGCACAGGATATCACACGAGAAAAAGAAGGTAGAGCCAAAGATGACGTCAGCGCTCAATCGGAACGCCGCAGACTTGAGGACCAGTTAAACGAGTCGCAGTCGAAAATCCAGCAACAGTCTGCTTCAACGGCACATGCTGAGGCGATGAGTTTGTCAGCAGCAGAACAGGTCAAATCTCTGCTCACCAGGCAAGCAACCGATACGGAAGAAATAGCAAGGTTTCGGGAATCCGTTCAGACACTCGAGAAAAGTGACAGTTCGTCAACGGCACGTGCTGACGAGGCGGAACGGGGCAAGACGGAAAGCATCTCCAATCTGACCAACAGTCATACACGTGAGTTGCAATCGATAAAAATCGCTCACGATGAATCATGTGATTCCTTGAGAATGCAGGCTCGTAACAGGCAGACTGAAAACGAGAACGAAGTGATAGCGTTGAAAGCGGCACAAGTGAAGACCGAGACCGTGCTTCGAGAGGCGCACGAGAAGGAACTCGCCGTACAACGACTTATGATCGACGATTTGAAATCGTACATCGATAAAGCGGATGAGACCTTAAAAGTTTCTTTTGGAGACGCCTCGACGAAGGCGCTTCAGGATGCTACTAAAAAATTCTTCGAACTGGCACAGAGTCGATTTAAAGAGGACCAAGATCAAGCCGCGAAACGCGCAGAGACAGAGAAGAAGGAAATTGAACATCTACTCGAGCCTGTTCAAAAGGAATTGGGAGAGCTCGAAAAACTCACACACGAAATGAATAAGGAGCGGGCAGAGTCATTTGGAGTTCTGAAAAACACGATCGAAAACCTCAGTAAGACGAGTGATTCGCTCGTGAATGCTCTCAAGAAACCATCAGTACGAGGAAGTTGGGGCGAAGGTCAGTTGATTTCGATCTTGGAATCGTCCGGATGGGAACAGGGCAAGAATTTCGATGTGCAAGACAGCACCGATGATGACGGGAAAACGCTGAGGACAGATGTAGTAATACATTTACCACGGGGCAGGAAAATCATAATCGACTCAAAAGCTCCTTTAGACTCCTATATGCGCGCGATGGAGACTAACGAAGAAGCGGAAAAAACACGCTGCTGTCAGGAACATGCGAAGGCAGTGCGGGGACATGTCAAAGCACTCGAAAAGAAGGAATACTGGTCGAGATATGCTGAAGCGCCGCATTACACGATACTCTTCCTTCCCTATGAATCCGCGTATCAGATTGCCTTTGAGAACGACCGCTCCCTCATGGACGATGCGCATCGTGCTAAAATCATTATCGCCAATCCGATGACATTAATGAATCTCATTCATCTGGCGACTTACGTTTTGAATGAGGAACGCATGCAGCAGAACACGGAAGAAGTTCGCAACCATGGCAGACAGTTGTGCGAACGGCTCGGAATAGTTTTAAACAAGATGAACGCGCACGGTAAGCATCTCAGAAGCGCAGCCGACAGCTATAATGAGATGGTAGGATCGACACGCTCTCGTCTGTTGCCGTCAGCAAATCGTATGAAGGAGCTAGGTGTGGGCACGCCCGAGCCAATGGTCATTCCCGAATTGGTGGATACTGCAATCACCTACCTGTCGCTTCCTGATGCGCCGCGCAGTATCGAATTGGATCCAAACGTCCACAACTTTGCTGCAAAAGCGACTCAAGCGACGTGACGTGGAATTGGTGATGCGTATTGCTGGTATCCGCGATACGAGTATCTCTTGGACAAGCCACATACAGTACTGTTTCATTTTCATGGATGAACTGACGAGGCTGAATTAATCTACTTTCATGAGCACCGAAATGTCAGTTCCGGCGCTAACGCTGGTTCTCCATTTGCCGCGACGGCTGGCAACCTTATTGCACCATCAAAATTCGACTGTGTTTAATATTTCGTGTACAATGTGTTCATAGTGATAAATGTCGGGGGGGAATAATGTCCCAAACAGTTACGATGCGTTTGTCCGACGAAACGACAGAATGGCTCAAAGCCACAGCACGCCGCATGGGGCAGTCCGCCAGTGATTTCGAGGCAACGCTCTCCGAAGAGGCGCGGCGCATTAGCCTATTTGCCGAGATCGAGTTTCGTAACTTCTGTGGCGAACGGCAGGTGTGTCTGACTGGAGGACTGAGACTGTGGAAGATTATTAGGGCCTTGTGCTAGTTAGAAAATGCGGGAAATGCAACTTAATGCTAATCGTTCACACTCAATCTTCTCAGGTACACGGCAGGCTAAGCAGCCTGCCAGGCATTCTCATTATTAAGTTGCAGATCTTTTAGCCTAGCTTTGAAGTCCTGTGCTCAAAATACCAGCTATTGACAGTAAATGAAATTTCCGAGGGCACTCTAAATAGCACAAGGCCCTATTATGGTCGCACAGCCTTATGCAATGGACGCCCACAAAACTGCGGAGCATTTCGGGATCCCAGTCTGAAAGATACAAGCCGCGTTTAATTATTACGAAGCGTATCCCGAACAGATCGACGACGCGATTGCCGAAGTGCGCTCTCAGACCTTCGACACACTCAGGTGCCGAATGCCGCAACTCGAACGTCAGAAAGTCGTCGTTGCGTAGAAAATTCGCATTGCAGCGATGTCTCCGACGGAATGAAGTCTGGCACTGTGGGACGCGGGGCGGAAGCCCTGGTCTAGATTTACAAAGTCCGCCTGATACAACAGTTTCTTATCTCCCCCTCTCCCTAATGAGGTACGAATGGCAGGGAGAGGGGGATGAGGGCTGAAGCGGAACTCCCCGCAGACCGTATTACTTTTCTCTACGGCAGGCGAGCGAAGCAAGCACCGCCCCTACAAATGCGCCACATTATGTGGGTGCGTTCTCACGCAGTTCCGCCACCATCTCCAGGAACTCGTCTTCCGTGAGCGCAGGGACTTTCAGTTCCTGCGCTCTCGCCAGTTTACTGCCCGCTTTATCCCCCGCCACGACATACGATGTCTGCTTGCTGACACTCCCGCTCGCTCTCCCGCCCATGTGCTTGACGAGCGCCTCGGCGTCCTCACGCGTCATGCGCGTGAGCGTCCCCGTGAAGACGAACGTTTTGCCCTTCAGTTCGTCGGACAGTGCCGCCGCCGTATTCGAAGTCGGCTCGACGCCCGCCGCTTTGAGTTTCGCCAGCATCGCCTGAGCGGTCGGACCAGCAAAATAGGCACCGATGCTCTCTGCGGTCGTTCGTCCGATCTCGAACACGGCCGCAAGCTCCTCGACCGTCGCCGCCTGCAGCTTCTCCAACGTGCCGAAATGCGCCGCCAGTACCTCCGAAGAGTGTTCGCCGATATGCCGAATTCCGAGCGCGAAAATCAGGCGGGCAAGCGGGCGCGTTTTGCTGCCTGCGATGCTGTCGAGTATCTTCGTCGCGAGTTTCTCACCCATGCGTTCGAGCGGCAGCAACTGCTCCAGCGTCAAGGTGTAGAGATCGGCAGGATCGACGACAAGACCCGTCTGTGTCAACTGCTCGACATGGCGGTCGCCGATTCCCTCGATATCCATTGCGCCGCGCGAAACAAAATGCCCGAGCCGCTGCTCGACTTTTGCCGGACAGATCGGGTTCGGACAGCGAGTCACCGCCTCACCTTCTGGCTTCGTGACGGCGGTTCCGCACGAAGGACACTTCGTCGGCATTACGAAAACTTCTTCTGTGCCCGTTCGCTCGCTAACAACAACTTCGACGATTTCAGGTATGACCTCACCGGCGCGCTGGACGACAACCGTATCGCCGACACGCACGTCTTTGCGGGCGATCTCGTCCTGATTATGCAGCGTAGCGCGACCGACCATTACGCCCGCGACCGCGACCGGCGTCAGGATCGCGACGGGCGTCAGCGCGCCGGTGCGCCCAACCTGTATATCGATACGCTCGACCCTCGTTCGCACCTGTAAAGCAGGGTATTTGTAGGCGATCGCCCAGCGTGGCGATCGGCTCACCTGCCCGAGTTCGCGCTGTAGTAAGAAAGGGTTGACTTTGATCACGACGCCGTCGATGTCGTAGGGCAGCGACTCTTTTTTCGTCTCCCATTCAGAACAAAAGGCGACGACTTCCGCGATATTCGCGCAGACCTGAATATTCGGATTCGTGCGCAGTCCCCACTCCCGATAGGTTCTCAGCAGATCATACTGGCTGTCGAATTCCCAGCCTTCGCACGCGCCTACAGCATAGAGGAAAACATCCAGACGGCGGGTCGCAGTTATCGAGGGGTCCTTTTGCCGCAGTGAACCCGCGGCGGCGTTGCGCGGGTTCGCAAACGTCCTGCCCCCACCCTTCTCCTCTGTTTTTTCTTCGCTCTCTTCATTGATGCGCTGGAACTCACGGTGCGACATGAATACCTCGCCGCGTATCTCAATCAGGGCAGGAACCGTTGCGGATTTTGCAGAACCGCTCTCCGCAATGTTTGCTTCTTCAATCGGGCGCAGGTTCATCGGGAGGGCGGCGATCGTGCGCAGATTGAGAGTGATGTCCTCACCGACTTCGCCGTTGCCGCGTGTCCCGCCTTTGACGAAGCGTCCATTTTCGTAGGTCAGCGACACGGACAAACCATCGATCTTCAGTTCGCAAATATACTCGACAGCGAACTGGGCATCGGCGCCGATCGTGCGGCGCAGCTTCTCTTCCCACGCAGTCAGGTCTCCGGTGCTGAATGCGTTGTCGAGCGACAGCATCGGGATACGGTGGCGCAGTTCAGAAAAGGTAGTGACGACATCCGAGCCGACTCGCTGCGTCGGCGAGTCGGCTGTGACGAGCTCAGGGAAGTGTTCTTCGAGCTCGCGGAGTTCTTTCAACAGATTATCGTAAGCGGCGTCGGAGATTTCCGGCGCATCGAGGGCATGATAGAGATAATTGGCGCGGTTGATCTGCGCGCGCAATTCCTCGACTCTCTCCTGCTCAGAGGAGGTGGCTCGCGGCGCGTATTCAGGGACAGCAATATCCGTAGATTCGGCGACAGTTTGCGCAGGGAGAGCGGAATTAGCTACTTCGGCGGTGGACATTCGGGCTTCGTTCTCCATCTTAGTCACAAGATTATGGTTCGGATTTGTTTCATAGTGTAGATGAGGGCTGCAGCATGGGATTGCGGCTGTCCTATTTTGTCTACTCCGCCGAATATCAGGCAAGCAAAAAAGTGCCGCGGTAGTTTCCACGTAACTATTCGCCCTATCATCAGTTTTTTCTTTAACAGGCACAAAATCCGCATTTACTTCCCCTCTCCCAAAGCTTCGGGAGAGGGGGTTGGGGGGTGAGGGCGCCGCTATAGTTTCGCCGCTAGTTTCGACTTCGTAAGGACTTTGTCCTAAGCCTGCCTGATTCCGGGACCAAAACAGCCGCCGAACACATAGGTGCGGCGGCTATTACGGGTAGTAAAGCAGTTTACTTTCGATTCATCGTTTCAAACACTGTTTGAAATCACTATTTTGGGGAAGCGAAGATCGAGTCGTCTACCGGCTTGTTGACGGCGAACTTGTCGAAGGTCAGGTCGAGTAACGCCGTCTTGCCGCGCATAACCTTCAACATTCCTGGCAACTGAACGTTTTCCGTTTTATGATAGTCGCCGAGCAGTATCTGAATATCGTTTTCCGCACCCTTGAAAACGACTAGCCGTCGAAGCAGACCTGTCTCCTTTTCGGCATAGAGGCGTGTGGTCGCGCCCATTTTGTCCGTGATCGCGAATCCGGTCAGTGATTTGCCGTCCTTCGTCTTGATAGCTTTGCCATCCATTATTTCGTCTGGCAGGGAGCGTACGCTGTAGTCTTTTTCATTCTGCGCAGCGAGCAGTAACGCCTGATTCGGGTTGATGCTGCTCAATCCTGCGGGTGCATCGTGTGTCTGACCGCCAAATTGTAGCCATGATTTGGTGTCTCCACCGGGTGCACCAAACAGTACCGTTCCAAAGCCCGTGATCAGCTCCATGTGCGTTTTATCGGGCGCGGCGAAGGTGATCGTCAGCGCTTCGATCGGCAGTTTTGTATCGGCTTCCTGGTTCGGAGGTGTCAACTCGCCTTTGCCATGCAGCTCGATGCTTTTCGCTTTGAGAAAAGCATCGCCTCCATGTGCTTTGATCGTCGCCAGCAGGCGCTTCCTGCCTTCTGCCTTTTCTTGATCCGTCGCGGGAGACAGCTTATCATCCAAAGCCGTTTTCGCTGGATCCTGAGCGGCGGACTTATCAGCGCTTTTGTCCGTCTGGATCGAGCTGGAGGGCGCCGTTTTTGAGAAGGCGTTTTGCGCACGCAACCCCGTTGTCGGGAGCAGCATTCCTGCCACACCCGCCAGCATAATGCTTTGCTTCCAGTTGGTAAGGAAGTATCGTTTCGCTGTTGTTTTCATCATTGTATTCATCGCTGTTCTCATTCGATTCGAGCGTCTCCTGATGGTGTTTGTACTGTTGGCTGAGTTTGGCTATGCTCCGCAACCTGATCCTCTGCATGGTAAAACCGTACCTGAGTAAGCAGGACAGTTCCTATACGTGCCGAATCCACAAACAGTTACGGGACGCCGCGATTTATGCGGCGTCCTGTCACCGCAGACTATTTTTGTAGTGATGCGGTTTTCGCAGCGGCAGCAGGCTTGAAGATGCTCTCCGGCAGAGCGATATCGAACTCCAGATCGGTAACGGTCAGTATCGTTTCGCCGAGACCAGGGATCGTCTGCGTACGCTTGAAAGGAATCATCCAGCCTTCGACGGATCGGTAGTCGCTCAGGATATCCGTAAGTGGCTGCCCGCTCTGAATGGTGTCGCGTCGCAGCAGCAAAAAGCTCTTCGTCGAAATGTAGTCCGTAGTCGTTTCGCCTTTGTCGTCCGTCTTCTCAACAACGTAAGACTGCTCGCCCGCGACATCCGCCAGCTTTTTAATCAGAGTAGTTTTGTAACGCTTTTTCCAGTTCAACTCTGCGTAAAAATCGGACTCGGCGAGCGAGCGCGCCGTTGCTTTTGCTGATTTGGGCTCCGACGCAGCAAAACTGCTTTCATTACCGCCTTCCTTTCCATCGAAATAGTCTCTCTGCATAAAGATCGGTTTGCCGAGCGCGTAGAATGTCGTCTCCGACGTCTGCTGATTTGGGGCGCGCGCATAGATCAGACCCTGCGCCGTCAACCCCTGATTTTCGAGCGTCATCGTGAACTTCGTAACCATCGACTGATGTTTTTTCAGCATATCTTCGCCGCCCATCGCCGCAATCATCTTCGCCATCAGCACATCGACCGAAAACGGCGGGACGAATTTCGCGAACGGTTTGAGCTCGATCTTCGTTTCAGGGGTGATGGTCAACGTCAATCCAATCACTTTGTTCGTCGCATCCCGCCTGACAGCTAGTTCAGCTCCGTCCGGCAATCCTTCGATCTGATAATGGTCTTTCGGCGTTCCTGCTTTCTGAACGAGCGCGCGTGGTATCTTCGCCGGACCGATCAGCACGACTTTTCCCTCACCAACGGTGATTTCGTAGCTCTGACTCTGGTCGGGATTGTCGTACGAGCCGAGCAGCTCTTTAAGTGGTCCGCTGTACTTTGCATTCGCTTCTGCCGTTTTTGCAGATGCTTTTTTTTCTGCTTCAGGGTCGACAAGCATCTCTTTTGTGAGCACCACGCTGCCCTGCGGCTGCTCCAGAAACATTTCCGATTGTTTCGGGTCTTCTTTTGTCGGGCGAAACGTCATGAAAAAGCCATCCGGTGCGGGCGACCCGAGTTGATAGCGTCTGCCGCCAACATTCTTCAGTGGATAGGTCGGCTGTCCGGGAACATTCGCATTCAACACACCCTTATCGAGCGTAATTTTGATCGTCAGCTTCGCCTTCTCCAGCGTATACGCTCCTACCTCCTGCGCGGCGTCGGCTGCAAGAGATCCAACCGAGTCATTCTTTTTTGTGGGGTCTCCAACGATGTTGTCCCAGACGATCCCCTGCGCGTCCCCAGCAAGCGGCGAAGCAGAGACATTCGTCAGCAGCACAAAACCAAGATGCTGATCGGGCATCAGCGCGACTTCCGCGTTGAAGCCATCGATGTTACCGCCGTGCTCTACGATTTTATGTCCATGCCAGTCGTGGACGAACCAGCCGTAACCGTAGTCCATGCCTCCGCCGACCGTCATGTGCTTTTTAGATAGTTCGGCGAAACTGCTCTCAGAAACGAGCCGTTTACCGTTGAAGACGCCGTTATTGAGCATCAGGCGCAGCCACTGCGCCATATCTTTGACATTTGAGTTGATCGCTCCAGCAGGCGCGGCGCACGAGATATCGTGCATCGGCAGCAGCTTGAGCTGCTTTTTCTCCTCATTATAGCTGTAGCCCAGCGAGTGATCGGCAGCCAGCAATGTCTGCGGCACGGAGATGTTTGTGTCTGTCATGCCGAGCGGAACTAAGATACGTTCCGCCACGACTTCCGTCCAGGGCTTGCCCTGTACTTTGGCGACGATCTCGCCTGCCGCAACGAACATCACGTTCTGGTATTGAAACTTCTCCCCGAGCTTCGCGGTCGGTTTTGCTAATCCGGCAACACGAATGATCTCTTCCGAGGTGAGTTTGGTGCTGTAGAACGGCAAATCTGTGCGATCGAGACCGGAGCGATGGCAGAGCAGGTCGCTGATTGTAATTTTTGCATCGGCGTCCGAGTCCCGCAGCTTGAAGTAGGGCAGATACCTTTTCGGCGAGTCGGACAGCGCGAACTTCTTATCGTCCACGCTCATCATCGCCGTCATTGCCGTAAAAGCTTTGGTCGAGGAGCCGATCGCGAACAGCGTGTTTGGCGTAACCGGCAGTTTGCGCGCGACATCGCGTAATCCGAAAGTTTTCGTATAGATCACTTTGTCGTCTTTGACAATCACGAGCGCCGCGCCCGGGATGTGCAGTGTACCGCGCTTTGTCTCGATCGCTTTCGCGATCGCAGCGAGCTTTATTTTAGGATCGGCTGACGATATAGCAGTTGCCTGGGCAGTAGTAAGCTCTTTTTTAATCGCTCCTCTCGGCGTTTGGGCTATGACAATAGCTGGTAGTGAGCAGAAAACAAGGACTGTCACGCTAATCGCAAAAGTCGGCTTGAGGGTACCTTGAAAAGCCTCTTTTGAACTTCGTGACCTGCGGAGGGTGAAGCGGTACGAACGGTTTATCAATTCATTCTCCTGAGGATTCGATATTTGTGATTGTCGAAGTGAGCCGATACCACAACATCTTGTCGGTTATATCCAAAAGAACTACGTGCTTATGCGATGTGGGTTTCATACTTCGATCAGCTTTTTAGCCCTCATCCCGGTCCCTCTCATGCTAGAGCTAACACATTCTGTTCCGCTTTTAATGCGTTACAGCTTATGTGCTCCTCATTAGGGAGGGGGGAGAAAACGTTGTGTCTGGTTGAAAGCCTGCATTCATTCCTTCAAATGAATCCCTCATTTTACTTCAATATGCGATTGGTCTGGCGCATGGAAACCGAAGGCTATGAATGGAAAAGGCATACCGAGCAGAAAAAGAAGCGGTCTGAGGGCGTCGAAATAGTTATATACGATCGCCGGAGCGCCTCGCCAGGCTGCGATCGAGAGTTCATTCCCGGGGGGCCAGGAAATAAAAAGGGGATAAAACGAAAGTGCGGCAAGCCCTAGCCATACATAAATCCAGATTGGGCGACGGGATCGAGTGACCAGAGCAAGCATGATGCCGAAGAAAGCGCCGTCCAGGAAACTGAACCCGCCGACAAGCGCCGCGACCTCAGGACAGTGCAGACGAAGGGACGCCGCCCAGCACAATAGCGAAAGCACAAGACAAATCACACCGATCTTCAGCCCAGCCCGACGCGCATCAATCAACCCGAATAGTCCGAAGGATGGTCCAAATGCGGAGGTGCGCTCGAGAGTATAAATGAGAAATATGGCTCCATTCAATGCTGCAAACTGGCATCTGATCCCTCGATCTTTCGCTCGAATTCTTCGTACTCTGCACTTCAATCGACGGTGTGGCGGCGCTACACGGCAGGAAACTCTGTCCTAATTGCCGAATGCCGGACTCAAATGAGTACTCAACGCCTCACGGTAGTTTTACTGTCGATCCTTTTTTGCACTCTCATCCACGGAGGGGCTCTGGGAAGCGAGTCGCCTGCAATGAAACCTGCAGCCAACACAGTGATCGACCCCTCGCAACCCGTGTCGATCGGACGCTGGACATCCCGCTGCCTGCCAGACGGGTTGTATCTGGATTATGATCGCATTCCGCTTCTGCGCGGCGGCATGGTGCAGTTATTCTCTGCCGACTATTCACGGGGCTATTACAGTTCGAACACCAATTCTCCTGCCGCGACGGTCGAACCGCTTCCCGATGGTGGACGCGCATACATCACCTCTTACAAAACAACCAGCGATGGGCGGACACTGACGACGCAGCAGCGTGTCGAGGTTCATCCAAACGATCGTATCGAGTGGACGCTGACTGCGAAATGGTCTGCGCCCGATACCGCGCTGCTCGAATGGAACCCTGTGCGGCTCTGGGCTTATGCGCTCGTCGGCGCGAATTACTCCGCACAAACGCCGGACGGAACTGCAAAAGGCACAATCGGACTGCGCGCAAAAACCGGTGCCTATCCTGCATCGCGGCTTTCAGCGCCCTGGCAGAGAATGCATATGCATCACACCGCGATCGGAGAACTCAATTTTACGGCGGCAGGCAACGATCTGCCCGTACTATTCGACGGTCGAGAAGATGAGTATATGCGTGGTGATAAGCTTTTCTGGGGCGGCTGGATGGGCATCCCACTCGCTCCAAAAACCGAATTGTCCCGCACACTCACCCTGACGGTAATCCCGAAAAATCCGCCTCCAATACGTGCTCCATTTGCCCTGAAGGATGGCGACAATCCTGCCCGCGCCACCGCTCTTATCGACCAACCGAATGTCGCCCGTATCGACACCGAAGACGCCCTTTCATCGCTTCCGGCTCTCACAGATGCGAACGGCAATCCGCTGATCGTCCCACGCCCAAAATCGGTGAAGTTCAGCAAAGAGTTTTTTGTGCCTGACATCAGTCTGCCGGTCATTTCGCACCTGCCTGAAAGCATAGAAGGGCGCAACGTCATTGATGATATACGTCGTTTTATCGATGAATTGAAGAACAGTGGAACTGTCACATTGTTAGCCCGACAGGATAAGATCCAGCCGGCGAAAGGGGAATGGAACGGTCACGGACTCTATGTTGGAGTACTGGAAACTACTGCTGGAAACGTTAAAAAGGACATACAGAGCGTACCGTTAACTTCGGGAATGGGTAGACTGCCAACACCTCCGGACAAACGGGAAGCTTACGCATTGCGCATCACGCCAACCGGTATCGCGATCGTCGGTCGAGATGCAGCAGGCACGTTTTATGGACTGCAAACCCTGCGTCAGTTGGTACTGACAGTCGATAGTCAAGACGTCGAAAAGAGCGCTGCAACGAAACAACCCGAACGTCGGAGCAGGCAAAAAAAGCAAATCACACAACTGCGATTTCCGTGCGTTGAGATCGCCGACTATCCCAGCCTGAGATTCCGTGGAGCGCATATTTTCGTCGGCAGGAACGCTCTGCCTTTCCATACAAAACTTATCGAACGCATCTTGTCGCGCTTCAAAATGAATGCGCTCGTTCTGGAATGCGAGTACACGCAGTGGAAATCGCATCCCGAAATCCGTGTCCCGAACGCGATGCCTGAAAACGATCTTCGCGCCGAAGTCGCCGATGCGCGCGCTCACTTCCTCGAACCAATCCCGCTCGTCAATTCGCTCGGGCATAGCGAGTGGATTTTTGCAAACGGCCAGCACGCCGATCTCGCGGAAGATAGTCATTCTCGCCACGCTTACGACGCCAGCAATCCCGCCAGTTACGAATTCCTGTTCGATATCTATGCGGAGGCGATGGACATTTTCAAGCCGCGGCTGTTCCACATCGGTCACGACGAAGTCAAGATCCCTGGTGACGACGTTTTTGGTAAATATCCGGCGCGTCCGGATAACATCAAGAAAGGCGTTACTAACCTTTTCGTCGAGGACGTGACGCGCATTTCGGACTGGCTGAAAGTGCGTGGTGCGCGTCCGATGCTCTGGGGCGATATGCTGCTGCATGAGTCCGAGGGCGCTCTGATAAAGGGAGCAGAAACGTTGTCTGCTGCTAACGCGCCGAGCGTCGCAGAAGCGAATTCACGCCGCAGCCAACTGCCGAAGGACGCGCTAATCGCCGACTGGCGCTATGAAGCGGGAAGTGAGCGGCGCAACGGGCTGAGCGTTCTCCAATCGGCAGGATTCGAGACGGTGGGCAGTGCGTGGTACGAGCCGGAAAACATTCGCGGCTGGGCGGCGGAGGCGATCAAAAACCACTCTCTCGGCACACTGCAGACGACATGGGCGGGCTACGACAGCAACGAGACGCTGCTCGATGAAGAGTATCGTCAGTTTACGGCGTATGTGCTGGCGGCGGAATATGCCTGGAGCGGTACCGATCTGCATCCCCTGCTGCCAGTCCAGAATAGAGACGCGAAGAAGCTGGCTGCTGCCAGTCTGCTTCCCTATTCGGCTGCCGATGTGTTTGCGCGCGCTTACAGTGGCGCTGAAACCGGAGCAAAACCGACGTCCGGCTGGATTCTCGATCTTCGCCCTGCCGCAAATTTTCGCCTGCTGCACAAGTCGAACTCTGTCTATCCATATGAACTCTTCGCAAGCCAACCGACCGCACTAACTCCTGATGAAAAATATTATGTAAAATCGGTCACCACGAAACAGACTTCTACCGGAGTAAAAGCCCTCCTAAGCGCCATCGATCCTGCGTCAGGTGTGCGCGTGCCTGCATCCGTAAGTGGGATAATGCTCGCCTCCGTGCTTCCTCCACCTACCGCAGGGACCGCCTCTGACAAAAGCGACGTAAAGCACGAGTCAATGATTGGCGAGCCGTCAACAAACTTGGTATTGAACGCGGTGTCGCTGCCGGTCGGGGCGCGCGCTGGAACACTCGCGTTCGTTCATGCGACCGCACTCTCTGCCCCTGCCGGAACCACTGTCGCACACTACTCCGTGATCTATGCAGACGGTAAAAGCGTCGAAATCCCGCTTCGCTATGGGAGAGAAATTCGCGCCCTCGACGACGATGCCTCCTCGAATTCGTACTCTGTATCTGCGTTGACATGGCATGACAATCCTGCGCAGTCGCTGACAGTGCGCCTGTACCGGTGGACGAATCCGCGCCCGAATGTCGTGATTTCCCGTCTCGAATTTCACACCGATACGAATACTTCCGCACCTGTTCTATTTAGTATCACCGGCTGGTAACAGCAGAAAACGGGATTCCTGGCTCAACTAGTTACCCATTGAGAGTGTATCGGATACGATGTAAAAAGCTATCGGAGGCAGATAATGAACAGGCGGGTGGGTATCTTGACGGTCAGCGATGGCTGTGCACGGGGTGAACGCGTAGACGAATCCGGCAGAATACTGGAGGAGTCGCTAACGCAAAACGGCTTCGTTGTCGCCGAGCGAGCCGTAGTACCGGACGACGTTCTTCAGATCGTGGCTCAATTGCGCGCCTGGTGTAATAGTCGCGAAAGCTGCGACCTGATCTTGACGACGGGCGGAACCGGATTCGCGCCACGGGATGTCACGCCCGAAGCGACTCGTGTCGTGATCGAACGAGACGCGCCAGGTCTCGCCGAACTCCTGCGCTGGACCGGCTATCAGAAATTTCCTCGTGCCGTGCTCTCACGCGGCGTCACTGGGATTTGCGACCGTACGCTGATCGTTAATCTTCCAGGCAGTCCAGGAGGAGTGCGCGACGGGCTCGAGGTACTCCTGCCCTTGCTGCCTCATGCTCTCGACATACTGCACGAGGCGCCGACCGATCACACGCCTATTCCTGAAATGAAAGCAGTTCTCGTGTCCGAAAAACGCTCTGCAGAAAGCCGGCCAGACCAGGGTTTCAGTTCAGCGTACACGGAACGCCAGCCAGATGCAGATTTCAATCTGGCAAGTCCAGTCGAGACAGACAATTCGCCGCAAAATGTCGCCGTTATCGAGACAAATCTGGACGACTATTCGCCTGAGTTTTATGATGCATTGCTCACAAAACTGCTGGAATCCGGCGCGGTAGACGCTTTTCTGACGCCGATTCAGATGAAGAAAAACCGTCCCGCAATTCAGTTGACCGTGCTGGCTCCTCCTGAATCGGTACAAATAATCGCAGACGCTCTTTTTACCGAAACAACCACTTTCGGGCTGCGCTGGACGACGATGGAACGCCTGACCCTTACTCGCCGCTGGCAGACTGTTGAAACTCAATACGGTATCGTTCGTATTAAAATTGGTAATTGGCGCGGAGCAGACACGACGGCATCGCCCGAATATGAGGACGTCAAGGCAGCAGCGCTCAAGTCGAACATACCCGTAAAAACGGTATATGCCGCCGCACAGCAAGCCTACAGAAATAGTCAGAATACTGTTACTTCTTCGATCGAGCAGGAGTAATGCATCCGAACGACGAATAAGTTTTCGCCATTGCGCGAAACACGCTTGAATCCGATTGTGGTAAACTATACAGTTATTGCAAACGCACTATAAACGCTGCATGTTGAGTTTTTGATGTGCCGCAGCGTGAGTACACGCGCCGTACCCATCCGTTTTAGTATCGGGTTACGGAATGGAAAGTGAGTATCCCTATTTTGATTCCGATTGCGACTCAGTTGATCTCCGCCTGCTGCTGGATTATTTATGGCAGTTTCTTCGAGTGGTACTGGCACAAACTCTGGATGCACTCCCCCCGTTTTCCGAAAGAAGCATTTCACGGGCATACTGTCGTCCATCACGGGCTGTACAAAGGCGACCAGAGCTACTTTGTCTCCGAAGAAGAGCATCCCGAACATATTCTGCTGAAGGCGTATGCGCTTCCAGCGCTCGTGCTCTCGCACCTGCCAGCGATGTATTTGATCGATCGCTACCTCGTCCACAATACAATGGTGGGCGGTTTTATCGCCACACTGCTCTACTTTGTGGTCTACGAGTACACGCACTACAACATGCATGTGCCGCGCCGCCAGTACATCGAGCGGTATGCGTGGTTCCAGTTCCTGCGCAACCACCACAAACTGCACCACAAATATTTCCAGAAAAACTTCTGCGTTCTATTTCCGCTTGCGGACCTCGTACTCGGCACACTGATAACAGAGAAGAGCATCGCGCGTAAGAAAGCAGAGCGGGAAGCTGCGATCGAAAGCGGTCAGGTGCCGGAAGAGCGGACGACGAAGCGCGGCAAAAAACGCGAACGAACGCGGACCCGACTGGTACGTTTCAACAGCGTGAAGTTCGCGAAAATGGCAAAAATGTCACCGCTGGCTCAGGAGTTCGCACGTTTCAAGACTCGCCGTTCTCGACCAGGACGCCGCTATCGTAAGGTCGGTAGTCTGCGCGAACTGCTCCATATCGGCAAAAATCGTGACGACAAATAGAACAGAGCGGCTTGAAATCGTTGTTTTGAAACCATAGTTCTGATAGCAAAGAAGACCGGCAAGTATATGCCGGTCTTCTTCGTACGCACCTCGGTGACTATTCACCCTCACCCCTTGACTCCCTCTCAAGAAGATTCCGGTAGAGGGGGATTAGACAACTATTGCCAGCGAGTGAGAGAAAATAGGCGGAGTGAATAGTTACGCACCACGTTTTCACTTATAAAACGTGTGATGCTAACTGCGACGACAAAGATATATCAGCACAAATAGCGCTGACATTGATAATCCACTTCGGATACAGGAGAAACCCTTGAGTCAAACAAATACCGAACTCAACTTCGACTTATTGAAACGATTGTGTGAGACACCAGGTGTGCCAAGCCGCGAAGAGCGAATGCGGGAACTGGTCGCCGCCGAACTGCGACCACTGACCGATAGTATCGAGCAGGACGCGATGGGCAACGTGATCGCGACTAAAAAAGGCGCAGCAGATGGACCCCGCGTCATGATTGCCGCGCATATGGATGAGATCGGCTTTCTCGTCAAGTTCATCGACGATCGCGGCTTTCTGCGTCTCCTGCCAGTCGGCGGCTGGGACCCACGCACGATGGTGGCACAGCGCGTCCTAGTCCACGGATTCGCAGGTAAGTCATTACGCGGCGCGCTCATGCCTGCCGCCAAGCCTACTCACCTACTCACGGCGGAGGAAGCGGGCAAGTCACTCAAGATCGAGGAGTTTTTCGTCGATCTCGGTATGACAGTAGAAAAGGTCAAGGAGCTGGTCGAAGTAGGCGATATGGTCACGATGGATCGGACGGCGGAGCGCGTGGGCGACACCGTAGTCAGTAAGACGCTCGACAACCGCCTGAGCGTGTTCATTATGATCGAGGCGCTGCGACTTCTGAAATCGAAATCAGTTGCCTCGACGCTTCTCGCAGTCGCGACCGTGCAGGAAGAGGTCGGTCTCCGTGGCGCGACGACCGCCGCCTACGCCCTCAAACCGGACATCGGCATCGCGCTCGATGTGACGCTTGCGGTGGACTATGCGGGAGCGGCGGAGACGGAGCGCGTCACGCAGCTCGGCAAGGGCGCAGCGATCAAGATCATCGACTCTTCATTAATCTGCCATCCGAAAATTGTGCGTCATTTCCGTGACATCGCCGAGGCAAAAAACATTCCCTATCAGCTTGAAATGCTGCCGCGCGGCGGAACCGATGCGGGCGGCATACAGCGCAGTCGGGGCGGCGTACCTAGTTTCACGCTCTCGATTCCGACACGGTATATTCACACCGTCAACGAGATGGCGCACGTCGATGACATTCAGGCAGCGATCACGTTGCTCGCCGCCTACCTCGAAGAAGCGCACACGCGCCAGTATGGCTACGCAGGCGATCTATCCTGACAAAGCACCGGTCAACAAGTCTTTGCATCGAGGCGAAACGATTTGCTCGTGCGAGCACTGGTTCTTGAAGTTGCGCTGGGGCGCTGCTTGCTGCGCCTGCTAACTCCGGGAAGCAACACCTCTATGACTGTTAAGATCGATTGCGAAATAAGACATAACCGACATAGACAAGTTGCAACGAAAATGGGCCTCTACAATGTCCTGTGCGGCCACTCTGGAAATTCACGTGACTGAAATGTCACCAAAAACTCGGTCATTCGGTTCAAAACGA
>JBBQPY010000113.1:0-17479 GCA_038216735.1 Chthonomonadales bacterium | reverse complement strand
CATCCACGAGACATACTGCTTTCCATTACCGCTCCTGCCGCCAAGCCCCCGCCGCACAAGGCCGAGCAGCACATCGAAGATACTGCCCTTAT
This sequence comes from Chthonomonadales bacterium, assembly GCA_038216735.1. Classification (GTDB taxonomy): domain Bacteria; phylum Armatimonadota; class Chthonomonadetes; order Chthonomonadales; family Chthonomonadaceae; genus JBBQPY01. The sequence goes on along the minus strand of JBBQPY010000113.1, from coordinate 17,387 downwards.
CTGGATTCATCACAACGACGGAACGTAGAGCGACTTTGCGCGTGTTCGGAGTATTTACCTCATCCAATGCTCTCTCCCACGCCTGCGCGACTTCGATGCTGAACTTCCAGCGATCTGGCGCATCAGGCTCACTTCCGCCAATAACTCCCGTCCCTTCATCGTTTGGTGCATCATAACGATGTGCGTAGATTGTCGCCGTACTCGCCTGGAGCCATACCCGAGGAGGACGATTCGCCGCAGCAATTGCCTCACCGACTACTTTGGTCGAATATGTGCGAGATTCCATAATTTCGCGTCGATTTTCCGGCGTGTATCGGCAGTTCACACTGCGACCCGCCAGATTGATCACCACATCCGCACCTTCCAGTTCGCGTGTCCAATCTCCGAGTGTCTCCGCATCCCAGCCCATCACGCGCCATTTCGTTTCCGAATTCGGTTTGCGACTTAGAACCACCACCTCATGGCCGTCACCAATGAAAGCCCGCGCCAGCAGCGATCCGACCTGTCCTGTCCCACCCGGTATCACGATTTTCATACCATCAGCTGTCTCCGCTTCCTACCACTTCACAAACAGTGGACTACTTCAACTCTGCTGATTTCACTTCAGATCGTTCCGGTGCAGAGATAAATCCATAGTACCGACCCATCCAATAGGCGATCAACCAGTCAGTACCTTTCTCCTCGCGCTTGCCATCCGAACCCATTACCGCGCGATAAGGCTCCTGATCCCAGCAACAGATCGCGATCTCGCTGCGAGGCAGCAACCGAGTCAGCGAGCCCTCATCGAGACCCGGCGTCGTGTCACGCTGCACATCCTCACGCTGGCTGTTGTCCACCGTCCACTCGATCAAATCGAGCGGCCACTCACGCAGGTTTTCGACAGAGGCAGCAAGCGGAGAATGGCCGCCAGAAAACCGGTTGTATACGAAGTCGTAGAGCGGCGAGCCATCCGGCTGGCAGGTCTTATACCACAGGCGCATACTCGTCTGATAGGTGGCTTTCTGCGCTGGCTCGATCAGATGCGTCATCAATCCAGGATAGACGATCGAAAGCAATTCATCGACAATATGCGTCCGCTCAGACGGCGTGTCGTAGTGCGTCAGCAGTGCGTTTCGTGCGTAGCCATGCTTTTCGATCAACTCTCTTGCCGCCGCTTTGTAGCGCGGGTTGGCGGTCATGTGATACGCGATACCTAAATAGGCGATCATCTCGACGGAGTTGCCGCTGCGCTCCTCGAACCAGTTCTGGTCATGATTCAGGCTGTCGGGCGACCAGTTCCCCCAGCGAGTTCCAATGCCGTCTATGTCCTGTAACCGGTAGCCGTGCGCTACGATTCCCCCGACTACGCGATCGACCTCCGCTGCCACACGTTTCTTCTCATCCGCATCGGCTGCGAGGTCGTAATAGGTCGAATAACCGAACAGGTGACCATCTACTTCGTCGGAACTGGCGTCTCGTTTCCAGAGCCATTTGCCATCCGCGCTCGGAACCCAACGCTTCTCGATGATCTTTTCACGGGGATCGGTGCGAGCTGTCTCAGCGATCTCCTGTGGCGTAAAGGTGCGATCGACCTCATTCTTCGGTGGCGTGCCGATCGGCAGCATCGAGCGCGCGATAAAATGCTCCGTGCCAGTAATACGCTGCAGCTGCTCCAACGCGTGAAATGCCTGCTTCGCGTTTTCACGAGCCTGCGGGTCTTTCGTCACCGCGTATCGCATCGATTCGAGGGCGCAGTACATACCCGTGTGTTCGCCATCGTTGTCGTCATCGATGATGTAATAGTTGCTGAGATCGCCCTGTTTATCGAGTACAGCAGGCGCGACAAGGCCGGAGGGACGAATGTGGCGGCTGCGCAGAATATCGAGATAGTGCTCGGCTTTGTCGGCGAGCGTCATACGTTTGCTGCGGATCGCGCTCACGCCCGCCGCTGTCGCCACCCAGACTGAGCCGTCGTCGGCGATCGTAATATCCCGCGTGTCGTCGCTCAGCACCCAGCGTCGACTGTGCCGAACTGTCCAGCGCTTGCCATCGTAGCGTATCGCGCCGAGCTTCGTCGCCGTCCAGACGCGACCCTCAGAGTCATGTATAATTGCGCGTACGTAGCGGTTCGGAAGTCCCTGTTTGACGGAAAGAGATCGCAGGTGCATTGTTCCGTCGTATACGTCCATTCCTCCACTTGAACCCACCCATAGCTGCTTGCTCTCGTTCATATACAGGGCGTTAATATTGCTGCTGAGGACTTCGCTCGGTTTCGAGAAGCGTCGTGATACAGCCGGATTTTTCGAGAGGTCAAGCAGATATAGTCCGCTAGCCGTCCCGACCCACAGGTGATTGTCGGCGGTCGGCTGGATAGCGCGGATCGCGGTCATCCATGCGCCCTCGATTTTGCTCCAGCTATCGCGCTTGCGCTGCCAAATTCCCTGCGGACCTGCGGCAAAAATCGTCTCGGTTCCGTCTTGCTCTCTGCGCCCTCGCACAGCGCCAATGACCATACCTTCTAGTCCAGCCGAAACGATGTCATCGCCAGATACCCGGTAAATCCCCTTCCATCCGCCAATCCATGCCTGCCCGCTCGCCTCACGATACACCGCATAAGTCAGTCCGATATCGCCGCCTTTGGGAGTGCGCCATTTGCCATTTTCTAGACAGCGAACACCATCGCCGGTCGCAGCCCAGACACGGAGTCGTCGATCGGTCGTGAGGGCGCGGACATCGTTTTCCGCCGGTGTTTGCAGTGAATAAGTGTTGTGATACTCCTGAAGGAAGGGAGTGTCGCGGAATGGAACTTGTTCCTGTGCGGAAACAAAAGAGATACTAAAAACACAAATGGAGAGCGTGCAGACTAGCACACGTAGTGGAGTCGAGAAGCGGTTCAAGGCGAAGCTCCTTCTGAGATGAAGCAAAAAGGCAATCGAATTATAATCTAATCCTCAAGCGAGGCAATAAGTTTAACAATCCCAAGATCAAATTTGCCTCGTACTGAATTAATTCAGTAATGTCGTAACCAGTAAGGAGCTCGCAGGGCTGTGATACGCGTTCCCCCGACTCAAGCGCCCTATCTTCCGGTTTCGGTGCGACTGGCAGGTTTCAGAATAGATAGGCTATAGCCGTCCCCGGCTCGTGTGTAAACTACTTCATCGCCCGTGGAGGCGTCCGTCAGCAGCTTTGGTGCGCGCAGTTCTTTGAGGGAATTCGGCAGCGCATCGTGATCCCATCGGTAGCGATGAATCAAGGCATGGATGCCGACCATACGAAGTTGATCCCGATCGGCGGCATATCTTTCCAAGATAAGCTGAGTATTAGGCATGATCAGGCGCGCAATGGCAGCGTCCGGTGCACTGGTGTTGTTAGTCGCAAAAGGTTTCCGTTGTGCCGCAGGCAGACCGATGTTCGGCAACACCTGATTGTAGAGGTCGTTGATACGATCCCGTGCGTCATCGATTAGAGCGCTCACATCTGAGGGATTGGTCTTGAGATAGTCCTGCACTGCCAGTAGATCGGCGTCCGGATTCCCTGCCTCATCAGAGCCTACCATGGTTCCCAACCAGTCCAATAATCCATTGGGTTGTGATCGCTTCGCATCCAGTATTTTCAGAGCATTGACTTTTTCCAAAGCCATCAGGCGCGTAACCGGATTCTCGATGCTGAGAAAATCCTCCACGAGCCGTCGGACGTCGTCGCAGTGATAGATGGAAAGTTGATCGAGATGCCTGATGAACTCGTTCAGCGCCATTTTCTCAATCGCGACGCCGACCAATCCGTTGATGAGACAATCGGTCTGAACGCTGTTGCCGAACGCAAGTCCCACACGCAAACTGTCTATGGCGGCATCCACATGACCATCTGCGAACGCAATATACTGTTCGGCGACAAGCAACCTACCTAACTGCCGGAAATAGGCTAATTCCGTAAATCGAGTGCTTTCATCGATATTAGTTCGTGGCGAGAAGATCGGTTTGTTGAGCCCAACGCGTATTAGTTGAAGAGCTTTCGCCACTGCCGGATCGTCGAGAACCCTGCGTTTGATGGTGAGTTTCGGCTTCGGATCGGAATTGAGCGACTCACTTGTCGAACTATCCATTATCAGATCAACAGCCTGCACGAACTCTTCGTAGCCGTTGGTATTGGTAGGGTAAGGGAAGAGCACCGGGTAATTGAGTGGTCTTCGATTCTGATCGGGTTTTGCGTTGGGTACACCCTGGTTCCGGGCGGACGCCGATAGACTGCCGCCAGCCAGCATCAGGGCAATAGCACCAACCGCCGATATTTTCCCTATCCTTCTCATCATCTGCCTCCTCATCGATATACACCTCAGTACTGGTGCCCCATTCAGGTGCCTTCTGCCACAATCCCAGCCGTAATCCTACAGCAGCGTCGCCAGTCTCACAACTCAGCATCAGATTTCCTGGCATTTCAGAGTCTCCTCAGGCAACTTCCTGTTTGTGGCATCGGTTGCTTCCATTAAAAAAAATGCTGAAACCAGGGAAGATACAATATACAGACTGAGTGGTAGTTATTGCTTTTTTTGTTTTCAACAACCAGCGGAAACAATCGTGGAAGTTCCCATATTATTTAAACGCAGAAATAGTGTGCCTGATATCGACATAAAGTAATTATTGCTTCCGACTCCCGCTGATGGTATCAAAACTAATAGTCCCGCTGCCAGAGATATGCATCCCCACAGAATGAGGTGTTTCTTATCCATTTTTGTAAAGGCAGTCCCAATGGAACGCCCGATGTTGCTGATCACTCTGATCTGAAGATGCTCCTGTAGTCTCCGATGTGCGCGGAATCGCGCGATTCCAGTATGAGATCGCGAGGCTTACGACTATTTTTCCGACGAAATGCTGTCAGTCCGAAGCGTCCAATCTAGCGGTGTCCAATCCGGAGATGGCGCACCTGTTTTGCGGACGTAGGGGTGACCCTTGACAGGCTGGATCGCAGAATTCAACCCGATTCGGATGTGGTCGGAGTGGTTCGCCGACCCGCTGTGCACAAGCAGATAGTGCATAAATATCACGTCGCCTGCAGAGCCAACCGCTGGAATAGGCTCGCCAAGATCGAGATCGAAGGTGTTATCCGGAATACGATCCCCCTCCTTTTTGCCACTTGCAAGCCAGTACTCGAATAGCTTGCGGTGACTGCCGGGCCAGACGGCAGTTGCGCCGCCATACGCGGCGGTCTCCGTCAAATAGGCAAATACGACCAGATACTGAAACTCAGGAAATAGTGTCGTGCGGTGCATTCCATCGATGTGAGCGCCGGTAGGCGGATCAAATGAGGATTCGCCAGGCGTTGGATAGTTAAGGATCGGAATGTAACCCTTCATATACGGGCTCAGCCTCTGCTGCTCACGGGCAGGACTATAGATGCTGTCTCTGGCGATATTAGGACCCACAAGCTCAGACGCGCAATCGAGCATATCATCTGTCCAACAGGGTATTGTCAACAGGTAGTCTTCCGACAGGACCGTCGCACTTCGATCCCATGTGGCAGTGTCATCCTGGCGCATTCCTCTTGCCGACAGCAGGCTCTCACGCGTTGAAACGACAGCGTCCTCGGGCAAAGATCGCGTATGATCACGTAGCCTTCTCGTACAAATCGCTGTCGTTCAGCCTCAGTGAGTTGAACCTCTGTTTGTATTTGTTTTGACCTGGTCATAATTATCTCGTTTGAGAATATCTCAAACTCCCCTATCGCGAAATATTTCTGTGCGGTATGTTGTAACCATGTCAGACGGCAATTGTTGCTTTTAACTTCTCTTTTAGGAGGATGCTTTCCTTCCGTATCTTGGAACCGAACAAATCCTACTGAACGGAGGAATGAGCGCACGATTGAGCGAATTAACGGGCATATCCTTTGCTCACCTCGGCAGGATTTCGTATGGTTCAACGCCAAAGATTTATCGTCATTTTTACCATCGTGTGGCGCGGCAATTGATAAGAGAATCGAATTACCGCGATGAAAGGTTATCCATGACTACGCCACTGACTGTCGTACTGCCTCGCCTGCTCGCAATGACCGCACTTTCACTGCTCCCTGTTTCCGCCTTCGCCGCCGGAGATACACTCACTCAGAAATCCTTCGGCAAAACAGCGAATGGAACTCCCGTGATACTCTACACGCTGACGAACGCCAACGGGGTGCAGGCACAGATCACCAACTATGGGGGCACACTTGTCTCGCTGCGTACGCCTGATCGAAAGGGTCGACCCGGCGATATCGTGCTCGGATGGGATACGCTCGACGGCTACCTGAAAGGAACCACGTACTTCGGCGCGCTGATTGGGCGCTACGGAAATCGTATCGCCAAAGGCAAATTCAATCTCGAAGGCACCGATTACAAACTCGCTGTCAACAACGGTCCGAATAGCCTGCACGGGGGCAAACGTGGCTTCGATAAAGTCGTCTGGAAATCGACGCCGCTCACCAAACTTGCTGGCGGAGGCGTCGGGGTTCAATTGTCCTACCTGAGCCCTGATGGTGAGGAGGGCTATCCAGGTAACCTGACTGTCAAGGCAACCTGGACGCTCACAGATGACAACGCCCTCAAACTCGAATATATGGCACAGACTGACAGTGCGACCGTGATCAACCTTACCGCTCATCCCTATTTCAACCTAAACGGTGCGGGAAACGGTACGGTACTGAACCATATCGTCTATCTCAATGCCGACAACTACACTCCGACCGATGCGACTGCGATCCCGACCGGTGAAATTAGCAGCGTCGCCGGAACCCCATTCGATTTCCGCAAACCTACCGCAATCGGCGCTCGAATCGAGGCGAATAATCAGCAAATCAAGTTCGGAAGCGGTTACGATCACAATTTCGTTCTCAACCACAAAGAAGGTGACACAGAAATCCTTGCGGCGCGTGTCTCTTCGCCTACAACCGGGCGTACACTAGAGGTGTACACCTCAGAGCCGGGCATTCAATTCTATACAGGGAATTTCCTGAATGGAAAAGACATCGGACATGGTGGCAAAGCCTACCCGAGACGGAGTGCATTTTGTCTTGAGGCTCAGCACTATCCCGATTCGCCCAATCATCCCAATTTCCCGACGACGACTTTGCAGCCCGGAGACATCTACCGGTCGACGACGACTTACAAATTCTCGACAAAGTAGTACAGAAATACTAGATAAACCATGACTATAACACGCAATTCAGTCACATTTCGCTTAAGAATTACACTCACCTTAGCAATAGTTGCAGTAGCGGGGCTTCTGTTAATGCCTTGTCTGATCAGCGCTCAGCAGACGTTAAGTCCGACCATTATTCGGAATCCAAAAGACGTAACCGACCTTCCTGTTAACGCAATGTGGCTCGAATCACTGGATCTAACGAAAATCGAACAGGGATATGGCGAGGCGCATGCGGCACGCAGTGTGGATAATAATCCGATCAAGATCGGGGGTCTGCCCTTTACCCACGGCGTCGGTACACACGCGGTCAGCCGGATCACGATCGATCTGCATGGCTCCGCGACACATTTCGATTCCGCATTCGGTATTGATGATGAAGTAGGAACGAAAGGGTCCGTCATCTTCATCGTACGCGTCGATGGCAAAGTGGCATTCCAGTCACCTGTCGTACATGGAGGAGTCACCCCGTGGGGAGTCGGCGTCTCACTGGTCGGCGCGAAGAAACTGGTTCTCGAGGTAGACGATGGCGGCGATGGCATCTCCTACGATCATGCCGACTGGGCCGGCGCATTCCTGACGCTCGTTCCTGGATCTACGCAAAAGCCTGGAATGGCAACCGTTCCCGTGGTTCCTCCCCGTCTCATGATACTGCCATCGGAAACACGCCCCGCCATACATGGAGCACGGATCGTGGGCGCGACGCCTGGACGCCCGTTCCTATTTCTGATTGCTGCCACCGGAGAGGGACTGCTCTCCTATTCGGCAAAAAGCCTTCCCGAAGGACTGGTTCTCGACGCGAATACCGGCATAATCTCTGGTTCGCTGAAGAACCCTGGCACATATAATGCGCTCCTCACCGTCCGCAATGCTCAGGGAAGATCGCAGCGAACCCTTACTATCGTCGGTGGTGACCATAAACTTGCGCTCACGCCGCCGATGGGCTGGAACTCCTGGAATGTCTGGGCGGGCAACGTCGATGATCCGAAAATTCGTGACGCCGCCGACCAGATGGTCAAGTCAGGACTCGCCGCGCACGGATTTTCCTATGTCAATATCGACGACACCTGGGAAGCCGACCGCGACGCGAAAGGCAGAATCCGCACGAACACAAAGTTCCCCGATATGAAGGCGCTCGGCGACTACGTGCACAGCAAAGGCTTGAAATTCGGCATCTATTCGTCTCCGGGACCGACTACCTGTGGGGGCTACGTGGCGAGCTATCAGCATGAAGATCAGGACGCAAAGTCGTATGCTGATTGGGGCTTTGACTACCTGAAATACGACTGGTGTTCTTATACCGACGTGGCGGGAGGTAATGATCTTGCTGCACAGCAGAAACCCTATGCCGTGATGCGCAAATCGCTGGACAAAGTCGATCGCGACATTGTTTACAGCTTCTGTCAGTACGGCATGGGCGATGTCTGGAAATGGGGCGAAGAGATCGGCGGCAACTGCTGGCGCACGACCGGCGACATCAACGATAGCTGGGGAAGCCTGCACAGCATCTTTGAAAGCCAGGATGGGCATGAGAAGTTCATTAGTCCCGGACACTGGAATGATCCAGATATGCTCGTTGTCGGGCGCGTCGGTTGGGGCACTCCGCACCCATCGAAGCTCACTCCGAACGAACAAATTCTCCATATCTCAATGTGGTGCTTATTTGCTTCGCCACTGCTAATCGGCTGCGACATGACACAGCTCGATCCGTTCACTCTCGCCATTCTAACAAACGATGAGGCGCTCGATATCAATCAGGATACGCTCGGCAAACCAGCCGGACGAGTCGCGCAGGACGGCGCAGGCGGTGAGGTGTGGGCTCGACCTCTGGCAGATGGAACCCACGCAGTCGGTCTGGTCAATGTCGATTCGGAGGAACGCACAGTCGTTGTCAAGTGGTCGGACATCGGTTTGAAAGGCAGGCAGCCAGTGCGCGATCTGTGGCTGCACAAAAACGTGGGAGAGTCGACAGACAGCTACAGCATGGCGGTTCCGGCACATGGTATCGTGCTTCTCAAGGTCGGGCGACCCTCAAGACGACTATAGCCCTCACCCCAACCCCTCTCCCTACCATTCGTACCTCATCAGGGAGAGGGGCGAATGTTGCTGAGATACCTTCCTCAGGATGAAACGCGTTTAGTACTGACAGAGGCAGGTCCAGGGATTAAGACCCCTTCTGACCTCCTCGTGATTGAGACCATGATCTGGCGTTTCGCCAGTCGTCCTACGGAAGTAAGACGGACGTAAGCATGATCACTATGCCATAACGAACACAAAAACCGGCGGTACGTGTAGTACGCCCCCTCCTTACGCAGGAGGGGGTGACAGGGCTGGCAGCCTCCTTACGGAGGAGATAGTAGTGAGAACTATCTAATTTCCAGCGTCAGTGATTCGGCCGGCAGACCGGGAGATGAGGCGGTCAGCGTAATCGTGCCAGACTGCATTCCTGCTCGAATGACCGCCATGCACAGCCCATGATACGTTCGGCGTTTGGAAGCATAGTCGGGCTCGTGACTGCTCGCATCGCCATTGCCGACGCCCGCGACCTCCCCTGCCCCTTCGACTGAAAACTCTACCTCGTTATCTGCAAACGGTACGACACGCCCCTTCGCATCGAGCAGTGCGACTTTGACCGGAATAACTGATTCGCCGTCACCGCGCATCGTATGACTATCCGCCGTCAAACGGATGTGAGTCGCCGCGCCGGTTGTATCCACTCTATCGATCGCCACCACTTTGCCGTTCCTGTATCCCTTCGCCATCAGTGTGCCCGGTGCATAAGGCACTTTCCATTCTAAATGGCTCAATCGTGGGACATCTTTCGTCCCGAGACTTTTGCCATTTAGAAATAGTTCCACTTTATCGGCGTTGCTATGACACCAGACGTCGATTGGCTGACCCTCTTTGCCCTGCCAGTTCCAGTGAGGAAGCAGGTGTACAACGGGTTTTGATCCCCACCATGAGGTGTAATAGTAGTAGCTGTCCTTGGGAAAGCCGCACATATCCATAATGCCGAAGTGCGAACTGACGCAGGGCCAGCCATAGGGTGTCGGCTCACCTCGATAGTCGAAGCCCGTCCAGACATAACCTCCTGCCATATACTCTCGCTCCGCGAGTGCGCGCCAAGCGACCTCCGCAGTCTGTGCCCAGGGTGGAGCGTTCACATCGTAAGCGCTTACGTAACCCTTCTCAGGATCGGTGACATATTCGCCCCGTGACGATACTGCGCTCGCTGTCTCACTGCCATACATCGGCAGATTCGGAAACCGTCTGTGCAGGTCGTCATAGCCGCTCGGATTATAGTTACAACCCTGCAGATCCTCAACGAGTGATATGCCCTGCCCCCATCCGCCGTTCATTGCGCACGTTACTGGCCGTGTCGGATCGAGTTCGTTGGTAACCTTTTTCATCGCACTGAAAATACGTGCACCCTCCGCCGATCCCTGCAGACCCTCTTCGTTACACATCGACCACATGATGATCGAAGGATGATTGCGATCACGAAGGATTAGCTCTCTCAATTCGGACAGGTCGTCGACTTTCGTGCCATACGCCGTCTTGGGGCTGAATGTATCTCCGAGATGACGGCTCTCATCCATTACGACCATCCCGAGCCGATCGCACGCGTCGAGCAGTTCGGCGGTAGGAGGATTGTGTGAGCAGCGATAGGCATTTGAACCCATCTCCTTCAGCTTTTTGATGCGCCATTCAAGCAGATTATCCGGCATTGCAATGCCGACTCCCGCAAAGTCCTGATGATTGCAGGTCCCCTGAATCTTAACCGGTTTATCGTTGATAAACAGCCCTTTGTTCGCGTCGAAGCGCACAGTTCGAATCCCGAAAGGTGTCGTCACGCTGTCAATCACGCGACCCTTTTTTTCAAGCTGTACGATGGCGTGATAGAGATAGGGATGCTCAATCGACCAGAGATGAGGAGGGGAGACTGTAATCGACGATACTCCAGTGATGATCGAATCGCTGTTTGAAGTTTCGGTGACGCTTATTCGCGCAATGCGTTTCCCTTTGGCATCGAATATCGCAATGATCCGATTCGCGTCTAGCATCTGCTTCGTGGGATTGAGGATCGTTGTTTCGATCTGCACGACCGCCTGCCCCTTATCGTTGAGAGTCGGGCGTAACGCAACTCCGCCGAACGGAATGCAGATCGGCGGGGTTTTGTCGAGCCATACGTGACGATAGATCCCGCCCCCCTCATACCACCAGCCCTCCTGAGCGCGGGCATCGGCACGAACGGCAACGCTATTTTTGCCGCCATAGTTTACAAGGTCTGTGATATCGTAGCGAAAACCCGTGTAACCGCTCTTGTGCAGACCGAGCAGATGCCCGTTGAGCCAGACCTTACTGTTGCGATAGACGCCATCGAACGCGAGTGAGAGCCGTAATCCCTTGTCTTTCGCCGCAACGTCGAACGTTTTGCGGTACCAGCCAACACCGGTCGGCAGCGAACCGTGCCCAGCATCCGTTTTCGGATCGAAAGTTCCCTCGACGACGAAATCGTGCGGCAGATGCAGATGACGCCAGCCCCCGTCATTGTATTCTGCAGAAGCGGGACCGTTGTCGGCCTGCGCCGCGCTCGTCATCACTGTGGCGTAGCCTATCCCGCCGCCGCCATTCGTGTTCTGAACGAGAATTGCAACGACGTTTTTGCCGTTTGCATTCCATTTCGCTTCCAGCGGGACATCGAATTCTTCGCTCCAGCCCTCGTGGTGCAGCAGTTTGACGCCGTTGAAGAAGACAGTCGCATTATCGTCTACACTGTCGAAATGCAGTACACGGTTTGCTCCGGTCACATTCGGCAGATTTGCGCGGTACCAGGAGAATCCCTGTCTCCCATGAAAGGTGTCTTCTCCCGGTGCGGCTTCCCGCCAAACAACCGCTTTGCTCTGAGTTGAAGAGGAGAAGATCTCGCCCTCCGCTTCATCGCCAGTCGCCTCGATCCAGCTCCATTTTGCGATCGGACTCCCATCAGAGCCGTCGATATCACCTTTCTGGAATCGCCAGTCGGCATCCATCGAAATATGCTGACGACCGACCTGGGGCGCAGCATGAACTAAAAGCTGGGTCAACAGAAGAGTGAGAGCAGCACAACAGGTCATGATTCGTAACATTGAATTTTCCTTGAACGATATGAAATATTGACAGGTGAGAAGTTCTAAAGTGGAGGGAGTATCTAATTGGAGCCATGAAGTGTGCCCGTGTCGATTCTACATATACCAGTTCGATATCCCACACTAATTTCCTGCTCGAATTCTGGCGGCATCGAGTAGAGTGAGGGTGGATTCGAGACGGTGACCGAGATAGAGCAGATAGTGGGCGTGAGAAATTATCTATTGAAAAGCTTATGGACTCATCCGGGCGCACAGATGGCGCACTGATACTTCATCTGAATCGTCGTTTGTGGGGCGAACGCTCGCCTATTCGCCCCCTACTGCTACTGCGTTGATTGCCTGGATTCGATCCGATGAGCCGTGGACAGGAAACTGGTGTACGATTTGCGTATCGACTCACGCTAGGCTGCTTTCCGAAACGCCTTCGACGCCGAAGAGGTTTTGAGTTGCTCGCCTTCCCGTGCCTCGGTCACGCATTCCGAACGGCTATTTTCCCGAGTCATGAAATCGTCAGCAAGGCTTCGCGCTCTTTGTGACCTTGAGTTCAGCTCCGCAGACAGGTTAGTGATATTCTTGATATCGAGCGTCTGTAGTGCAATAACCTTCGAAATCTCCTGTGCGTTTACCGCAACCTCATTCGTTGCGGCGGAAACCTCCTGGGCTCCGGCAGCCGACTGATGACTGGTCGCGGACACCGAATCAATCGTTGCCGATACCTGTTCAGCGCCGAATGCCATTTCGAGTACCACTGCCTCGTTTTTTATTGCAATTTCACTGATGTCCGAAACCGAAACCATGATGCCCTGAACCATACGCGCCATCTCTTCAGACACGCTTCGCATCGCGTTTACTTCCCGAGCCACGGTCTGTGAAGCGCCGATAATATCCGAGAGCGCGGTTTTAGCGTGCTCGCTGTGCCCGGTGCAATCCATGACCTGTTTGTAACTGCCATCCATCGAAAGTACTACCTCTTCGACTCCCGACTGCACTCCACCTATCAAAGAAGCCACCTCTTTGGTCGCCATTGTCGAACGTTCGGCGAGTTTGCGTACTTCATCGGCGACGACAGCAAATCCTCTTCCATGCTCTCCGGCACGCGCCGCCTCGATCGCCGCATTGAGCGCCAACAGGTTGGTCTGGGCGGCGATATGTTCGATTGTCTCCATAATCGCTCCGATCTCGCGCCCCTTACGTCCCAGTTCCTTGACTTTCACCGACGAAGCCTCGACCTGCTCGCGGAGGCGCGTCATACTCTGGATTGTTTGTGAAACTGCCTCGCCTCCGTGTATTGCGATCGTCTCGGACTGCTCGGCGACAGTAGCGAGTTGCCCAGCAGAGTGGGCGACTCCCAACACTGTCGTTTCCGCTTTCTGCATTCCTACATTTGCTCTGCTCACAGCCTCATATTGCTGTGCGCTTCCGGATTTCACCAGCAGGATCGCATTTTGAAGCTGCTCCATCGCAATCGATGCCTCTGCGGCAGAATGCGCCTGCTGTTCGCTGCCAGTGACCATCTTGAAGCTAATCTGAGAGGATTTCTCCGCTGTTGACGCCATCTCGTGAATCGTGGTTCCTACTCTCTCCGCGGCTCGACCTGCATCTTCACATGCGCTGCTGAGTCGCAGACTGGTATCGGCGACAGCATCTGTATCCATCGAGAGCGCAACCATTAGTTCACGGAGACGGTCTAGTACCGCACTCATCTCCTCCTGTGCGGATGAGAGCTCGAGGGTACGTCCTGCAACTCTCGCTTCTAGATGCTCGTTCGCCTCATGAATTGCGTGCGCGCTCCGGCGCAGTTTGACCATTATGAAGCCAAGAGCCGTCAGCAGTGCCATGGAAAAAAGGATCAACCATAGGCGATAAACGCCTGCGCGCTCGAGGACGCGTTGATAATCCGTCTGATAGGCTGTGTAAATCGAGTCACTGCGCTGCGCTCCAGGAAACGAAGCAAGCTGCAGCACCAGCGCGTCCAGCTTACTTTTTGATTGAAGGATGGTTCGTGCATGCAGTAGCACAATATCTACATCGCTCTTGACGTTTGGCGCAAGCGCTCGATTCGTTTCAAGACTCTTTATTCGGGTTCGTACCTGCTCTGCAATGCGTGGATCGCTGGTCAAGCTATAGGCAAGGGTATCCCGCAGCAAGCCGTTCACGCCCGGATCGGCAAGATTACTGCTCGCCAGCGTTTTATCAGCAGTCGTCACGCTGAGAGGCAAATAGGAAAGAGAATTCTTCAGGATCGCATTTTCAGATTTGAATCGCTCGACCGCTTCCTGCTGCTGTCCTAGCGTCTCTTCATAAGATGCCACGCATTGATTGATGGCTGTCGGGTTGCCAGGATAGGATGTCTTCAGACTGGCTTTCAGCTGTTCTCTGGTTGCTTTCAGCGTCTCCAGTGTCGAGACGAGTGGGTCGTAGTTGGTGAGCAATCCATACCGAGACTCGAGAACCTGCTGCATCATCGTGGCATCTAATTGCTTGATCTGCCTCAGGCGGTCGAGTTGTCGACTGTGGAGGGCCGCATCTCCCGTTTGCGTATTTCGGTAGAGGAACAACAGCAGGACGACCACACCCAATCCGGAAATGATCTGGATACTCGTGGATAGTCTCATAGGTGCGCTCCGTGGTATTCTCCGGTAAGGCTTTCTAGGAAAGCAGCGATTTTACCGAGGTCGGCTTCAGGCATCGGTCTGCCGAGCTGATATTTAGCCATAATTTGTATCGCTGCGGTAAGTGAGGAGGCAGAACCATCATGAAAGTACGGCGCAGTCTTCGCGATATTCCTCAGGGTTGGTACTCGAAATACATACCGATCGGCTTCATTCTTCGTAACGGAATAGCGTCCATAATCTGCATCGGTAAGGTTTCCGCGCCAGAGGAAATAGTCTTTCATCACGCCCATATGCTGATACATATTGCCACCGATATTTGCGCCTTGATGGCAAGAAGCGCAGCCATACGATTTGAACAGCGAATAGCCAGCGACTGCCTCTTGACTCAAGGCTGCTTTGTCACCCTGAATATAGCGGTCGAAAGGCGAATTTGGGGTGGAAAGAGAACGCTCGTAGGTCGCGATAGCATCCCGAATATTTTGGGCGAGAATTCCGTCGGGATAGATAGCAGCAAAATCGGCTGTATAGACTGAGTCTTTTTTCAATTTACCGATAATTTCATCCCAATTAGAACCCATCTCTTTGGGATGATGGGTCGGACCGTTCACCTGATCTTCAAGGCTTTCTGCGCGTCCATTCCAAAATTGGACGAAATTGTAGCCACAATTATAAACGGTCGGGGCATTGATGCCGCCGACCTGTCCCTGTATTCCTATCGAGTGCCCGGCATTGTCAGTGCCGCCCTTGGACAGATCGTGACAACTTGCGCAGGAGATAGTATCATCGTGCGAAAGGCGCTTTTCGACGAAAAGTTTTTCACCCAGTGCGACCTTATGCGGATCTAATTTCAAGTCAGCAGGAAGCGGCTGGAGAGGTTCACCCTGTATTTGAACGGCGGGCTGTAGAGTAATTTCTACTTCGGCTTTCGGAAACGCACTTCGTGTGCCATGCGAAGCAAACATGATTATGAGTGCCAGGCTGCAAGATACCGCTACCGAAACCACGACAACTATTTTCTGATTAGCCAAGGCTATTATCCTCTCGAATCCGAAACTTGGAATATTAACTGTCGACAGAATCCCACGAGAAGTGCGAAATGTACTCGCCCTCTTTTTCCAGAAATAGCTTTTTCCTGAATATGTGGAGAGATGACTGCCAACCTATCGGTTTCAAATACACTTATCTGTCTGGTAGGCGTCCTACGTTGGCCTGGTAGAATTATGGAGAGTTTTCAGTCGGGGGTTAGTGCAATTCATAAAATAAGCGCCAGCGTTAGTCGATAAGGTCACCGAACGCAGGATTTTTCCAATGGTGTGGGGAGCAGTTGAGGGAGTGGATGTGAGAACGTGTCGATCAGATTTGGACTAACTCTGAGACCGATTGTGAACAATAAACAGATGTCGGCATCGCCCACAGTCCGGAATTTTCAGAGCGGTTCCGACACTTTCCGCAAGCGCTAGCCGATCAGCCAATCCAGGACTTCGCGGAATGGGTACGATTCGAGTATGCCGAACTGGGGCGTGGAAATCAGGCGAGCGCGGGAGGTTGCCGGACTGGTCAGCCCGCACAGGAAGCGAGCCGCCTGACGAGTATCGCCGAGGGAATCGGGGTTGGAAGTCCGCAGCCGTTCGAACGCAGGAACATCAAGAATCTCCGTCAATGGAGCACGAGGGCGTTGTGGTGGAAGAACCTGCGGCTTCCCCGTCAGGCAGTATGTGCAGTGTCCGCAGGGCTCCATTGATTGCTCAGTAAAATAACCGTTGAGCGCAGCCGTCTGACACCCATCCTGAGTTACCAGTCTGAGAACCTGCTGTAAACGCGCGATCTCCTGCTCCTCACGATACAGGAAGCGGCGGGAAAGCTCCTCAGAAAGCGTTTCTGCAGTTGCCGTCCTGTTTGCTGCATCGTCAATGCGCGAATACCGCTGACGCACATCCGATACGCGGAGAGTAACATAGCCGCTCTCCTCCATCACTTGGAGTGCGCGGACGATGCGCCGTCGCTCCTGCCCAAGCGTTATCGCCATCGCATCGGGATCGATCGCGTACCAGATGCGCCCACGTTTAGATTTATGGAAAATCGACTGCACCAGGCGTGCCGGTTCTCCCTGATACTTGCCGACGATTTCTGACACCGACAGAAGTGGCTGTACCTCGTATCCCGCGTAATACGGCGTTCCCTGCCGCAGTACGCCGAGCAACTCCAGATAGGTCAATGTCGTCTTCAGTACCAGTTGGCGCAAATCGTGCTTCGCTGAGAGTTCGTAAAGGTTTAGCGAAAACTCGCCTTCATTCGCCAGCATTTCCGTCAGCAGACTGTACAAAGAGGCATGGGAGGGAGTGTCGCCGTAGGCGAAGTTCTCCAGCGTCGGGACGTCGTCCGGGCAGGCGAGCATCTCGACTGTAGATTTGATACTGTCGCGCCCTGCCCTGCCGATCTCCTGACTATAGCTTTCGAGGCTTTTCGGCAGATTGTAGTGATAGACATAGCGTACGTTG
>JBBQPY010000112.1:0-17593 GCA_038216735.1 Chthonomonadales bacterium | reverse complement strand
GCGTCTCACGCCCGATGATCTCTTGCGGTGGCTGCAAGGAACGCAAGAGCGCAACGAACGTGCCAAGCGTTCGCACATCAAACGACGGCAAGCTCGCTTGCTAAAAGGTTCACCTCCTGACCCGTCGTTGTAATACTAGGCGACCCGGTACAGACACGATAGGGAAAAGCCGTTGTCGTCGCAGCAGGGATCAGATGTAGTCGTCGAGTACGCCTTCTTCGAAATGGAAGGGAGGTCTGGTGCCGGTCGAGCCGGTGAGTGACCAGCCATTCGCCTGGCTGACGTCCATTCCGATGGACTCTGCCCAGGCTTTTTCTCGTTCGAAGCGTGACATGAGATCCGATTCTACGGTGGGAACGATCCCGCTGCGGCTGGGCCGCGAAGTGGTAAAGAGTTGGTAGTCGGCGGTTGGCACACTGGTTTGTAATGCTTCCATTTTGCTCTCCTCGTGACTGGAACAGACGGACCGAAATAGACGGACCCACAGCTGGATTGCACCATTATCAGTGCATTGTAACATGATGGGTAGTCTGTGTCAAGTGACTCTCGACGTCGCTAACCGATACTCAGAGGCAGCGCAATTCTAATCTAAGTGATGCCTATAATGACCTCAGCCGTGAATCGAAGAAGTTACTGCTTCCCGCAGTGCAGGCCGGTAAATCTGGATTCTGTGATGGCAGCGTAAGGCTCGCGTTAGGCAGCAACGTGCAGGAACTGTTTGGTAAAGTCGCCCGATGACGTAGTATATATCCTGATATGGCGAACAGTATCGAGCTAATCAGAATATCTGTCGACCGTTCTGTTTCGAAAACCATCGTTCCCGATGTTCAACTGAACATCGGGAACGATGGTTTTCCTCTTCAACGTTCACTGTCCAATTTTTATAACGAAGCAGACTCGCCGATTACAGGTAGCCGGGCATCGTGATGCGTTCCTGCGCAGCCCATTTACGCAGTATATCGGGAGCGCTTTCCAGTCGTGGACTTGCCTGCCGCGCACCGGGTAGTTTGTTGCACTTGCCGCGCGCTTCCGTAATCAAACGACGGTTATTATTGACGGCGACTGTCATCACGCGGCGGCTCAGACTATCGATACGCTCTTGCACGCGCAGCGACCAGACGGAAACCTGACCGCGCATACACGAGGCTGCGTAACTGCCGACGCAGTGACTCATCGCTTTGCCCTCCGCAGTCAGCTCGCTCGAACTGCAAATCTCCTCGATAGTCCAGATCCCGCCAGTATCGTCGATAAAATGGAAGGGAGCGATGCCCGACGGCTCCCAGGATCTGGGCTGTTTCCGCACCTCCTTTGCCAACTGGTGGTGCCACTCCTCGACCCGGCGGAGAAGCGCCGTCGGCGTCCGCCCCTTCATTGTCAATTCCGGTTCGACGGGTTCTACGGGAACGAGCGTATTGTCCGGAAGTACAATGTCGCGACGCACGAATTTTCGCTGATGAATGTAGTCGACGATCGGGCCGATGTGCGAATTATCGAGCATTGGGTTGTTGGCGAAGAAATGCAGCACGGACAACCAGAATTCATCGTTCTCAAAATGATCACCAATTCGTGTTGCAGCAACTGCGCGGATCAACGATTCGCTCGCTCCGAGCGCGCGCAACTGACCCCAGCGCAACGCAGCTTCGACCGTGAAGTCGCGGGGCGCGAGCAGGAAATGATGTGCGGCCTTCTCCGTAAGGCGTATGGGCAGTTCGGCTGTACGGATATTTTTGCCGCTCCCGATATGGACGAACCAGTCCTGCTGACTGTGGGCTAGTTCTGTCTGACCGCGAAAGAAGGCGGCATCCATGAATGCGGGAACGGGGTACTTTGCGAGCAGATAGCGAGCGAGCGAGCCGAAGCGACGTCGCGCGCTATGGCTGTCTGGCTTCCAGTCATCGAGCGGGCGCAGCCAGTTGTGAGAGCGATGCGCGAGCGCACATAGCGCGTCGAGATAAGTATTCCCCTGCGCATAGCCAAAGTGCGCGATTGCGCATTCGGTGCCTTGAAGATCGGAGTACTTATGCGTCGCCAGCAAAAGGCTCCGAAGCGCTTCCCGTCCCGAAGAATCCCCTGGCAGTTCGGCGAACATCTGATGAATCTTATGGAGATAGGGCGTTGTGAGCGTTGCGAGTTCGATTTGTCCTGCGGCGATCACATCGATCATTTCAGCCGGCTTGCGAACGCGTCGCCGAGTAGCTTGCAGTGCCACCTGCGCTTTTTCTCGCTGGGCAACGATAAGTTCCTGCTCACGCTGCGCGGATGTTTTACCTCGTGCCATGCCGATGCCATGCGCCTGACACCAATCATCGTACTCCGCGAGCGTTCGCATGCCCAATTTGAGAAAATGCGTCTTGCGGATGGCATCGGCCTCCGCTTCCTGGCGGAGCTTGATTGCCGTTTGCACTTCCTGTCGCCGTTCGCGCCAGTCTTTATGGATCGCGCGCCCAAAGCCATTTTCACGGCACCAGCGGCGATACGCCTCGACGCTCTCGATTTCGAGGTCCTTCAGGTGACTCAGCAGCTCACCTTCTACAGACGAGGCGGTGGCGGTAGCGACAGATTTCGTCGCGGTCTGCCCGGGCGATTGTTTCGATCGGTCACTCTTCTGTGGCATGGTCATTACCGGGTAAACTCATCGTGGTGTGAAAGATTTTCAGTTTCCAGCCAATCGGCTGCCGCTCTATGCAGCGATCATTACGAATGGGTCATGGTAGCCTAATGGGTTATAGTAGCGCTGCATCAAAAATCTTTTCGCAGGAGGTTTCATGAGCAATTATGATTTTAAACAGGATGGCTTCACAATCTGTCGAAGTCTCTTTACAGCGTCCGAGTGTGCAGCGTTCAAGGCTGAAATCGAACGACTGCTTCAAGACCAGTCCGCTTATTCCGGTGTCTTCGTCGGATTAGCTGCGAACAGCGCTCTGTTTCGCGAATTGGCAGCGGCTCCGCGTCTGCTCGACCTTCTCGAGACAGCACTGGGACCAAATATCGAATTCCTGAGCGATAAGGTCGTGTTCAAATCAGCAGCGGTGGATTTCGGATCTCCCTGGCATCAGGACTATCCCTACTGGCACGGCGCACACAAGGTTTCGGTATGGCTGGCGCTCGATAAGGCGACACCGGACAATGGCTGCTTGAAACTGCTTCCGGGAAGTCATCTCAGTTCAATCACCCACGATGGGGACGCCGGTGATGGCAACGGTTTCGGACATCGTCTCAGCGACGGAATAGTGGACGAAAGTCTGGCCGTGACCGTCGCATGTGATCCGGGTGACGCGGTACTCTTCCACGACCTGACACTGCATGCCTCTTTTCCGAACACATCTGGCACGGCACGGTGGGCCCTGATCAGCACTTATCGCAACGCGGCGGAACCCGATCTCGAATACGATTGGGCTGTTGCGGCGCAGGTCGTAAGAGGTACCAAAAGCGCTTGAGGTGAGGAATCCCCAGCTTGATTATACTGCGTCATCAGACCCGATCGAACCAATTCAGACAGTTTCCATTTTATCGTATTCTGACTGCGATATGGTAAAAACCGTCGCTCCATGGCATCGTGATCTGCTATGATCTAAGACATTTTATACACTTCATCCTTACCCCTCAGCCCCCTCTCTCAAAGCATCAGGAGGGAGGGCGGCAATGAAGATATTCTGCCTGTAAGTACGAAATTGAAGGCAGGGCGAATAGTTTCTGATGCTGCTGACAAAACTTCCCTCGCACAGACTTGAGTCTGTACGAGGGAAGTTTTCCGCCAGAAGAGATTTTTCGCAGGATAGATCTGATCGATCCGTCACTGATCGGACTCGCATTCAGTGACGCAGGTTGGAATGTCCGGTGATTTCTCCGAGAGGACACGCGACAGAAATCGTCGTTGTCGGGGCTGATGAGGGCCTCTTCATCGAGCGGTCGAGTTCGTCAGGCAACCCGCAATAAGCGGTTTTGAGCGTATTCAGATCGCGGGCTGTGATGCCCGTATCCTGATAGACTGAGCTGGTTGAGCTCATGATGTCGCCAGGCGTATTGCTGTGTCCACCGATCCCGAGAGCGTGCCCGAACTCATGCGCAGCAACGGATTGGATCCCATCGATAGTCGAGAGGTAGGTCATATTGAAGGTGATCGTTGCCGATACCAGGTTTCGGTTCGCATCGATGTGATAGTCAGTGATTGCACCGTAGTTCGTTTCGCCGCGTTCTGCGCACTGTACCTGGATCTCAGCTTTTTTGGGGTCGTCGACAATCAGTATCTTTACTCCGTTATTCGTCGCGTCTGCCCACCACTGAAAACCCGTCTGCGCCTGAGCTACGCGGGCTGCCGTCATCAAATCGCCCGGTATGAAATATATATGCACTGGAAATGCCGCCCAGTGGTAGAGCTGATTGGGTTTGCTGGTGATGCTGTCGATCTCAAGCGAATAGTTTGGCAAAAAGGTATCGCTCGTGCATCCGCTGCGTACTGCATCAGTGCTCGCCACTGTTGTGACTGCCGTACTGGATGCGCTGCTTTTCAATGCGGAGGGCGGGAGCGTGGGAGAAGACGAACCGCCGCCCGCCCCGCATCCGAGAACGCCGGGAATCACGATCGCGAGTATCAGCAGTACCCGGAAAAGTCGCCGTGATCGTACATTTTGCTCTGGTTTACCAGACGCCAACAGCCGGAGAATCGGCGAGCCCTTCCGGATTAGTGGACTGACATCCAAAGATGTATTCTCATCGTTCATCGGTAGCGATCTCCTTGATTGTCATTGGATCTGGCTGAAGAGAACCTGTGATTTATTGCCATAGATCAAACAGAGCTGAACAAAAGCGTAATCAAGCCATTGCATGCATCACATTCTCGTAGTGATGCGCTGCCGTACCGGTCCATCATCAGAACTATCCGACCGTCGGAGAATTAAAATGTGCCTGCGTGACAGGATTATCGGATGAAAATACCGCATCCTTACCAGCGGCCAATTTGCCTTAGCGCTGCTTTTTCTACTTTCTCCTCGCCCCGATCACCACTTCGGAAGCTGGAAGATAACTGGACGATAACAGGAGACAGCAACAGCAGAATTGCCCTTGCATCTGCAATTTCTTTGTAATCATAGTGAGGCAGGAACATGGAGTAGAAGGGTAGGGGGACAGGTCTGAATGCACAACATCATCATGCGGCGGGGTAGAATGGTGCGTGTATCGAATGGCTCGCATGATGAAGGTAACCGACCGACTGAATCTAGCTTCGGACCTGTGTTCCCATGTGCAGCTCCGATGAACTCTTTCGCGCGATCACCGCGTCATCAGCGGCAGTACCCTCTCATTCGGTCTGCTGACATCCCGCGGGCGGAACTACTAATAAATCTCTTGCAGTTCTTCTAAAGAGAGATGCGGTCCAGGCGAGTAGATTTGTCCGGAAAGCACCCTCGCGCTAAAATGTTTATAATCGGTTTATAATCGCGCTTAATTATCGCTTCGCCCTTTGAGGAATTTCCAGCCATGCTCTGCATTCAACTTTTCGCACAGACACTTTCGTCAGTTGTCTCCACGACGCAGCACTCCAAACTTTCACACGCTTCTTATCGTCCCTTTCGCATGAAACTGTTGACCGGCGCACTGGCGACAAGTTTGGCTCTGATCGGGGCTGTATCCGCGCTGCATGCTCAGGGTGCTCCGACCAAAGAGCCACCCATCCATGTCCCTGCGGGGCTGCTAAATCAGCCGTTGTCAGCGCCGGATCAAACGCAAAAAACTCCATTACGCAAAGAGCCACCGGGTGTGATCCATGCGACCGCTCGCGTCCGACCGCTCTGTCCGGTGCGACTCGGTGGAACCTATACACTCGGACTGGGAGAAAACGAAACGCCGCTCACGGACTCGACACGGCTCGGAACGCCGCTCTCGGCTGACAACCAGAAATGGCTGACCTCCAATTGCGATGTCGTTGCGCTGGACGCAGTGAACATCAAAGCCAGTACATTCAGCGAAATCCGCGCGCTCAACCGGCTCTTCACCCCGCTGCTCTACCTCTCTGCCACCACGATATTCGAGCAGCCGGGACATCGGCGCAGCATCTCAGGATGGGAGCCGGGAATGACAGCGTGGGAACTGCCCGTCGCGTCCAAATCTCCGGCGAGCAACGCTGCCGGAGCAATACGTAATGGAGGCGAGACCGGGGCGCATGTAATGAACCTGCGCAGCGCTGAATGGGCTGCACACTGGCGAAAACAGGCGGGCGATCTCGTCGGGCACTATGGCGCACAGGGTGTGCTGGCCGTACAGCTTCCGACGGGTACAAGGAGCAGCGCGACTGCTGGCGTGCAGCGAACAGATGGATACACGGCCGATTCTGAAAGAATCGATGCAACTGCGGACTGGCTCCGCGCGGTCCATGATCCCTCACGTTTTATGCTGATACCGTCAGGTATGGGATTCGAGGCATTGACCGGCAAATCCACGCTGCCATCTGAAAATCAGGCAGAGCCGGAGTTGATGGGACGAGGCTGGGACGAGTTCAATACCGCGATCGACGGCGCCTGGTGCGAAGGTTGGGTGCGCCCATACTGGACCGGAGCAGCTCTGTCCGAACAAGAGTGGGAAGTGCAGCTAGAAGCTGCAGACCGTGCCGTACGTGTGGGGCAGGTCTTCATCGCGAGCGCAGCGTATCATAACGCTGAAGAGCTCGAGTACGCGCTCGCCTCCTATCTGCTCGTCAGCAAATCCCAGGGTCGTATGGTGTTTCAGCCGCTGCCGCTCGGCGCATCCGAACCGGCCTTCGCAGGGTTCAGCCTCGCTGTCGCGCGTCGGGAAGTGGAGAAGTACGACGGATTTTTCAATGCACAGCTCGGACAGGCAGGTCAGGAACGACACATGCTTCCGACACCGAGCGGCAATGTATGGCGGCGCACCTACCAGTTCGGCGAGGTCTATGTCAACTCCGACGATCGGACGAGCCGTGTGCTCGCTTTCGGTTCCCCGATGCGCCGTCTCGACGGCTCCCAGGCAAAAAGCATTACGCTGCCCCCACATACGGGCGCAGTGCTGCTTTACATGAAGCAGGCGGCGGCAAAATAGCATTTCAGATTGTAATAGTGCCTTCTTGGCGTGTCGCAACAGCAAAAAGCGTATGTGGAACCATCAAATAGGTTCCACATACGCTTTTTGCAGCTTTCTCATGGAGCGATAATTGCCCGGAGTTGGGAAATTTCGAAAGGTAGAGGTTCCTTCGACAAATATGTCAGGCTGCTTCTGGGGGATAGCCGAGCCACTCGGGATGTTTTGCAGTCGAGTCGAAGCGGTTGGTCGTCTTGAAAAGCTCGAAGCGCCCATCCGCCGCCGCCGTCTTCGTCCGATCAAGTAGCGCTGTCAATTGATCGTGAGTCAAAGGCACGAAGGTGCGAACCGCCTCGAGCGCCTGATCTAGAATTCGCATGCTATCGATTCCTGTAATCACAACCGAAGTCGGCAGGCTCATGGAATAGTGCAGACATTCGATCGGTTTCACTACACCACTCTTCAGGATCACTCCATCGCCCATCGACTTCATACCGAGTAGACCGATACCCTGTTCCATCAACTGCGGCACAACTCGATGCGCGAAACTGCGAAAATGCGCATCCATGACATTGATCGGCATCTGGGCAGTGTCGAACTGGAATTTATGCTTCTGTGCCAGGTCTAACATTCTCAGATGGACCAACGGGTCTTTGTGTCCGGTAAAGCCGATATAGCGGATTTTACCGGCTTGTTTGGCGGACAGCATCGCTTCCATGGCGCCTCCTTTATCGAAGAAGCGATCCGGATCTTCAAGTCGGATGTTCTCATGAAACTGCCATAGATCCACATGGTCGGTCTGCAAACGCGCCAGAGACTCGTCGAGTTGCTTGGCGGCTGATTCACGCGTGCGTCCGTCGAATTTGGTCATCAGAAAGACCTTTGCTCGATAGCCATCACGCAATGCTTTACCCATGCGTATTTCGCTGACACCTTCATTATAGTCCCAGCTGTTGTCCATAAAATTAATACCGCGGTCGATCGCGCTGCGGATAATCTGAATACTCTCTTTCTCCTCCTTTTGCTTGCCGATATGGAAACCACCCACACCCAAAATAGAAACTTGTTCTCCAGTTCGCCCCAATGCGCGGTAGAGCATATCACCTCTCTTCGTGCTCGGAAGTACAGGAGACAGATTGGCGGGATCGATTGGGACTGGATCGACAGCAGATTGCTCTTGCGCTTCGACGATCGGCGTGGCAAGTGTCAATCCGGCGAGTGTAGCGCTCTGTGCTAGAAAAGCGCGTCTGTTGGACTTCATGATCATACTCCTGATTCAAAGACATTCTCTCAACCTACTGGATGGTTCGTGAGACCGTCCGCCAAATTCCCTCTTCCGACGTACAACGAATTTGAATCGTTCCCCAAATCACCATTGATGCTCAGCGCGATGTCGAATTTCCTATACTACGAGATTGTGGTCGAGAATGGGGCGATGAGACAAAATCTCGAGTGGAGGCGGAACAGCTGACGTTCGTTCGCTATCCCGCGCCGTCCATCAGCGGAATGCCGATATTTGAGATTGATTGCGGCTCAATCCGCACGGTACGGGAGACGAATGGAAATTTTTTTGCCCCCTTCCAATTCCTCGCTTGAATCCGGGAACAAACCAGCTTATCGCCCCGTCACTACGCCGACAGTCCGCAATACAGGCGGACAACTCGTTCAGATAACCAACTCGTTTTAAGACACTTCCGATGGAGGACAGGGACATGACAGACAACACAATCAACAACAACCCAAACGTACAGCATGGTATCGATAATGACCCGAATAATGACGCTAAAAAGGGTGCAGAACTCGGCGGCGTCGGCGGTGTAGTGACCGGCGCGCTTGCAGGCTCCATTGCTGGCCCGGTCGGAACAGTAATCGGCGCTGTCGTTGGCGGCTTGGCAGGTGCGGCCGCGAGCGGAGCGGCGGTCGGTGCAGTAGACCGTATCGATGATGACAACACCGTTACCGGCATCAGCGGCACAAGTGTGCATCGTGCCGAGCGGAACGTCGACAATGCTGCTATCGATGCAAAAGACAATATCAATGCGGCTCTTCCCGGCAACAAGGTCCCCGGCATACAGACCGGCGGTCACGCGATCGATGGCTCTGGCGCTGCCGATACCCGTGGCGTAACGGAAAAGATCGCGGATGCGGTTACCGGTGATCGCCTCGACGATAAGACGGGCCGCCCAGTCTGACGTTGGTCTTTAGAGCGCATTTTCACTGACCGCCCTCCCGTTTCTGATGGGAGGGCGGTCTATCGTCTGGGTTGTTATTTTAATCGATAGTTAAAGCAAGCCTTGCTCTTTGCTGCCGCGTCATGATATTGTATTTTTACTACTGTGGCGAAAGTTGGAAACACAAAACGGTACCTTACGGACTATGTAATAAAAGAGTAACCATTCACACTGTCTTGCGTTTCGCTCTCTCAGGCTGTATACCTGCCTTCGCTCCTCCTCTCCCGAAGCTTCGAGAGAGGCGGTTGGGAGGTGAAGATGAAAAGTTACGAATAAGTGATGAATACACCTGAGTGTACATTCTCTACTCACGCAGTGCTTAAATCCTCTTGCGAACATAACCTCAACGGTTTGCGTCAATAAAGAAGAATGGCTGTCCGGATTGCGGTCTGGCTGCTGGTAGTGCAGACGGACCATGTAAATGGTATAGTGAAAGTCATAGGAGTTGCCAGAATTACGGGTAGGCACACGGACAGTTCAGATTTTTTGCTATTTGAATATCATCGGGGCTGCGGCTGAATGCGTCCGCGGATGTATGCGCGAAAGGACTCGGAGATGAAATGTGTACGTTGTTCTGCGGAAATCCCCAGACAGTCTCAGTTTTGTCTGCGCTGTGGCACGCCTGTCGGCGTGCCCGCGCCGCTTGGGTCAGGAAACATCGCAGCCTCTCCGTCCTACACTACCTCTGCGCCCCGCGCCAATAACCGTCCGCTGATTGCGGCAATTGCCGTACTTCTGCTCGCGCTTGGAGCAGTCGGCGCCGCTTATTTTATGAAGCCTGGTCAAGTGGCACAGAAGCCTGGTCAGACGGAAGCCGGCGCTCTGGTACAGGCGCCCGCGCAGACCAATCCTGGAAGCCTCGTCCAGGCTCCTGCAGAGATGAAGCCGACCGATGTCGTCCAGGCTCCTCCTGCACAGGGCGATCCTTTTCCAGCGGATGTCGATGATTACCTGAAGTTCCTGAAACGAATTGAGATGAGCAAGCAACAGTTGATACGGACTCAGACCGGCGATTTGCTGGTAATGAAGACGCAGGCAAGTGGGCTTTCCGGCAGCATCGACGATGAACAATATACGAATACGTTCGGTAATATGAAGAACAAAATCAATTCCAGCGCGGACGACTGGAATAAACTGACTGTCGAGTTCAACAAAAAATCGCCTCCTCCGAATTGCGTAGACTTGCGGAACAAGTATCTCGATCAACTGGCAAAAATACAGGCAGCAATTCTCGCGGTCAATAATGCGATGTCGAAGGTGCAGTCCGATCCGAGCGCCGCATTGCATGCTTTGAGCGATATGCAGGGAAAGTCCTCGCAGGATGTGGACAGTTCTGTTCAAGCCGCCGATGACTCACTCAGTTCAGTCTGCTCTGCCAACCATCTGCGCAAAGATTTCGATATTCGCAGTGATTCCGGTTCCTCCGGCCTGCTCCGCTGAAAACTCCTCATCGGCCTCGGATCATCACACGTGGCAGTCTGATGCCGAAGTTTCCGTTACGTCGCCCTGAAGGGCTTTGATCGGTTTACCGGTGAAAGCCCGCAGGGAAAACCCCTCTCGATGTACAATATCCTCCTAGCGAACTGTTCCAGGAAAGTAGTGGATCGATGGCGAAGATATTTTGTCTCCATCGCCCTTATTCCTACCGATTTCTGCCTTCTTGATCGAGGATATCCATGACTCAATCCCCCGCCGCAACGGCTGCCGTTCCCGCACTCGAAATGCGCCATATTCAGAAACAGTATCCTGGCGTTCGCGCACTCGACGATGTCTCATTATCCGTCGGAGTAGGAGAAGTGCATGCGTTGCTCGGGGAGAACGGCGCAGGCAAATCGACCTTGATGAAGATACTGGCTGGCGCACAGAGCCGTGATGGTGGCGATATCCTGCTCAACGGTCATCCAGTTATCATCGATAGCCCTCAACGCGCGATGGCGCTCGGCATATCGATCATCTATCAGGAGTTCAATCTCGTTCCCTACCTCAGCGCAGGCGAGAATATCTATCTCGGCCGTGAGCCTCGCGCCGCAATTCCCGGTTTCGTCGATTTCCGGGCGCTCTATCGACAGGCGCAGGAAGTGCTGGACAAACTCGGGCTGCGTATCGACGCGCGCACACCGGTCAGCAATCTCTCGATCGCACAGCAACAGATGGTCGAAATCGCAAAAGCGACGACACGCAGTTCGCGGATCATCGTCATGGATGAACCGAGCGCGACCCTTACCGACCATGAACTGCGGGCGCTGTTTACGCTCATCCGACAGCTTCGCAGCGAAGGCGTAAGCGTGGTCTATATATCGCATCGGCTCGAAGAGGTTTTCGAAGTCTGTGACCGTGCCACAATAATGCGCGACGGTAAATGGATCGCGACACGCGATGTCGCCGATATCGACCGCGAGGAAATAATACGTCTGATGGTGGGTCGTGAGCTCAAGGATGCGATTCCGAAGACGACTGCAGCGATAGGACCCCCCGCGCTCAAGGTCACAAACCTGCGGCGCAAAGGAGTGCTGCACGATATATCGTTCGAGGTGCGCCAGGGCGAAGTGCTCGGAATCGCCGGTCTCGTCGGCGCTGGACGCACCGAAACGGTACGTGCGATCTTTGGCGCCGATCCCCTCGACAGCGGCACGATCGAAGTGCATGGAGTTCCGGTTACGATCCGCTCGCCACAGGACGCGATCAAACACGGTATCGGTCTCGTCACCGAAGACCGCAAGCAACAGGGGCTTGTCCTCGGCATGACAGTGCGTGAAAACACGACTCTTGCCCATCTCGACGCTCTGTCGTCACTCGGTTTCATTCGTCGCGGCGCGGAGCGGGAAGTCGCGGAAAAATACAAAACCGATCTCGGCGTAAAGACGCCCACCATCGAGCAGACGGTCAAGAATTTGTCGGGGGGTAATCAGCAGAAGGTCGTGCTGTCCAAATGGCTATTCACCGGAAGTAAGGTGTTGATTTTCGACGAGCCGACGCGCGGGATCGATGTGGGAGCTAAAAGCGAAATCTATAAATTGATGAATACGCTCGCCGCGCAGGGCGTCGCGATCATCATGATTTCGTCAGAACTGCCGGAGGCGCTGGGGATGAGCGACCGTATACTCGTGATGCATGAGGGGCGAATCACCGGAGAGCTCAGTCGCGCCGAAGCGACACAAGAAAAGATCATGCATCTGGCGACCGGCGGAAAGTAGTTCCTATAGAGTCATAGCAATGTCATTTCAATCGCCGAGCATCAAATTCGGTGGTGCACAGTTCCCTGAAATTGGAAACCAAATGACGTATGCGATAGTAGTACTCAGTGATCTAGTATCAAGTACCGCAATCGGGTGAGTGCAGCATCACCACAGAACATGATCGTAGTTGGAGGAATTTTGAATGTCTAACGATATGCCTGGTGGACCGATGTACCAGCATCCCATGTATCAGCAACCGATGTATCCTCAACAGCCTCCTGCCGCTCCGAAGAAGTCAGCCAATTGTCTGATATGGGGTCTGGCAACCTGTGGAATTGTCGGAGTGGTGCTGGTAATTCTGGCAGTTATCGGAGTAAATAAATTCGGTAAAAATGTGCAGGGGATGGCAGGTGGAGCGTCGTCGGCGACACAGAAAATAATGACGGTACGCACTGCGATCAACGATTACAAACAAGCGCACAAAGGCAAGTACCCCGCTGCTCTCAAAGATATTCTCGATGCCGATACGTATTCTTATACAAAATCGGATGGTCAAACAGTTACGGTCGAGTATAAGCCACCTAAACCGGACGATGCCGATGATGTGATTGTGGCGCGTTATTTTAGCAGTGAGATCGACGTGCCCGTGATCGATCAGCAGCAGAAAATCTATATCTGTCTGCTGAAGGATGGAAGTCTTATCCAGGAACAGGACGCACGGACACCTTTACGCATAAAATAGCGCGTCGTGATGACGCGATAAATCTCACCGCTGTTTGTGCACAAAGTTTGGCGCCGCTTTATCGGTTCGGCATGAAAAAGCCCTCCTGCTGAAAATCAACAGGAGGGCTTAGTTTTTGAGATCTCGATCGAATAGGTAGAATAACCTAATGACCACGCTGTTGACATAACTTTCGATGTCTGATCTTTCGATATCTGATAGGGATACGGGGAATCGAACCCCGGTTAACGGGCTGAGAACCCGCCGTCCTGACCGCTAGACGATATCCCCAAAGTACTGCCGCGCCCTGGCAAAGATGGAGCGAACTGCCACCCCGTCTCTGCTATACATCGGTACAGTCAATTGCTAGGGAAGGTAAGTGAGCAAAACAGTATGGCAAAAAGCCACTGGATTGTCAAGTGCAAACGATAGCGAAGGGGGGACTCGAACCCTCGACATTTCGGGTATGAACCGAACGCTCTAACCAACTGAGCTACTTCGCCGCAACAAATACCTGGACTGCTTTACAACGCTTATAGTATACCATTGCGTCTGCCGGTTTGCAAGGTTATGAAAGTCATTCGTTACGCAACCAAGTATTGGGAACGCCGCTAGTTCGTCAACTGACAAATACGCAGTGAACCTGAATGGCGCGAACCTACCACGAGCAAAATATGCAAACGCTCTCTCCCATGTCTGGTTTTGCCAGCAAGCTTTAGGATCAATCCAGAATCGCGTAGTTTCCTCAAGCACTCGATCCTCTGGAAAAAGTCAGAACGGAAGCGCCTCCCTATGCAAAATCCTCTCGAATCCTATCGCCGGACACAGCGTGAACTCCGTGAACATTTCGCCGACTTCACACGTCGGAACTGCCCCGTCTGCCCGACGCCCTGCTGCCGCAAACCTGCACGGATCGAGCCCAGTGACATCCGCCTCGCGGAGTCGATCGGCTGGCGTCCAAAGCAAATCATTCCACTTCAGACCGATACGATGACGAACGGTACGCTTGCCACACTGCCCGAAACGGTCTCGCTGCCCTGCGAATATCTCGCCGATCATGGCTGTACTTTCCCCACCGACCTGCGACCCTATGGCTGCACCGCATTCATTTGCAAGTATATGTATCAGCAACTCGACAAACGCGCCCTGGCAAGACTCAAACGTCTGGTGCGTGAACTGGGTGACAAACACACGATCCTGCTGCGCACTCTGCCTCAAACTACCGAGGCGCCACAGTCGGACGAAGAGGACGGCTGATTCTCTACTTCTCCATTCTCGCTGTGTCATTTCCCTGTTTCGCCAATACTCAATGATGCCAGTCAAAGAAGTTTAAAATTGCATTTTGTTCGGATACCAATTTCCGGGTGGTTCATCCTCTGCCACTTTCACGCTCACGACGGGGTCACCTGGCAGCGTCAGCGCAAGCGGAACCATTACAGCGGCACTCGGAACCACGAAAAAAAGCGTGACCTTCAAAGTCACGCCATAACAATGCATCGCGGACATCAGAGTAACACAGCCCCGCTTCCGGCGTACACCCGAAACGCGGGGCTGTAGTTTCGCAGACGATCCGAAACCACAGATAAAGAAGCAGGAAACGATGACGCTATTTTGTTGGGACAGGTTTCGGGCGAAGCGTCACGAAAGCCGAACGATGCGCCGGAACCACAACGCGCACGGTTACCACCCCGGGCATCCGAGAGGGAACGAGCTGCGCGTCGAGTGCGTGCGTGCCCCCTTTATAGGACCAGGCCGCAGCCGGAATTGCGTTGGAAGACACTCCGTTGGCGGAGAATTCGAGGCACATCGACATATCCGCATCATCGTAGTTGCTGAGCAGTCCGCTCGCACTGCCGTCCGCCGCATTCGTTCCGACCGAGCCAAAAAGCCGCCAGGGCTGCACCACAACCGCCGATACTTTGTCCCCGTCTACCGTCAGCACGATGTAATGTTGAAAGCCGCCCTTTTCTGGACTGGCAGTCGTCGGCGCTCCCGCTCCGCCCGAAATCCAGTACGTGATGCCGTCATGAACCGCCTTATTGTACAGATGCTCATGTCCGCTGAAAACGTTTTTGACGCCGTATTTGAGAAAAAGTTTGTGTAGTGCAACTGGCGTCTCTTTGCTGTCGAAGCCCTCATTCGGTGTCGTTGGGAAGATCGGATGGTGCATGAATGCGAAGACATGTGCCGCATTTTTGTTCGCGGTAAGGTCTTGTTCCAGCCATGCCATCTGCTGAGTACCTACTCCTCCCTTCACTCCCACTTCCTCCGTATCGACAGAAATGAAATGGGAGTTGCCGTAGTCGAACGACCCATACAGCTTGCCCATTTTTAGTTCGTAAAGCCCGGCAAGGTCGGCGCGATTGTATATTTCATGGTTTCCTGGCGCGTTGTAGACCGGGGTCGCCGCTTTCGAAGCGAGGTCCAGGAACGTATTGTATTCCGCTTCTGCTTCGCCCAGGCTATCGTCGGATCCATAAATCGCATCGCCAGTCCACAGCGTGAAGGCGGGTTGCAGCAGGCGAATTTCATTGAAGATCTGTCCCGCTGTCGGCGGCATTGGCACGCCTCGACCGGTGGCGCGGTTGTCGCCAGTCAGCACGAACGTGAAATGGGCCGGATCGACCGGCACGGCTTCGATATGCGGAGCAGGACGGGTTGGTATTGGCATCAGCGGGCGAGTCGTGCTCGCTTCGGCAGCCGATTGCAGCCATAGGATCGAGCCAAAGTCGACTGCAGCGATGATTATCAGTTTGAGGAAAATCAGCGGCGCGAGACGGTTTTGTTTCATCCGTATAATTTTGCTTTCTCGCATTGCGGCAGTCTCATTCATTCCGTTTCCTCTCACTGTTAGAACTCGATTATTACAGTTTAGATACTGACGTACTCGTTCTGCGCCTGTTTCACCTCACACTATCGGGATCGTCGTTATTCCTTGCTTTCAGCAACTGCCTATTCGTCTCTCTTGCCTGAAATTCCTCAATTCTGCAGATCTAATGCCTAGCCAGTGCGCTCTGAGTCGCTGTCTCGACATCAATGCATTTCTGTTCTGTGCGCCTGAACGATAGCTGCTGGTGGCCTGACAAAAAACGCCTCTCTATCAGAATGTGAAATAGATAGGAGCATGCCACAACGAAAGGCAATGCGACAGCCAGCATTATTGCGAGCCGATAGTTTGGTGTGAGTGGCAATGACAAGGTCAACAAGTTGAACAGCCCGAGCAGTGGACTATGGATCAGGTAGATACTGTAGGAAAACGACCCGAGCCAAACGATCCAGGGCGAATTCAAGAAGCGCAGACTGGTGCCGATTTCTGTAGCCGTCTGCATTCGCACCGTCCAGTGCAAAATGAATGCTGCTGCGACAATACCTACGCAGGTTTCGACGAGATAATCATGTTCCTCCATCCATTTTTGTTTAGAGAGAAGCGCCGAGAGCAGACATATACTTGAGAATGTGGCGATCTGTCCCCAGCGAAAGCGGTACTTGAAGCTTATGAAGGTGGGATCAGTCTCGAAAGCAATCGCTGCCGCGCCCATTCCGAGCGCGAAGAGCCCCAGGAACCAGAAATGGGCAAGATCTAAATTCAGCCCGTTGTAGCTGTGTGGCAAAAAATGAAGCGTCACTCCAGCAAATATCGCAATAAAGACTGTCGCGGTAATTCCCAGCCTTCTCCACACCGGAATCAGCATAAGTGGAAACATAAAGTATATCTGCCACTCGGTTGCGACGCTCCACATCGGACCGTCCACTTTATACACCGAGTTATCGCTGACATTGTGCACCAGTAAAATATGCGAGAGAACTGCGCCTGCAGTGACAGGGATTTTAGAGTCCCAGGCGGTGTGTTGATGCCTTTGCAACTGCGGAACGAATGCGATCATCAAGAGAAATAGGACTAAGGCTGCATAATACGGTGGGAGAATACGCAAAGCGCGACGACCGATGTAGGCACGAAATCCTCCCGTCAACTCCTTATTTTTCGATTTCGCAACCGGTATAGCGAGACAGAACCCGGACAGCACGATAAATACTGCCACGGCGTAATGCCCGAAGGAGAGAAAAAAAGCGATAATTCTGCCAGCTGAGGAATACGAGCGCAGATCGCCATGCCCTGTGAAAAGCAGAGCATGAAACGCCGCTACAAAAATGGCAGCGCAGCCCCGAATGCCATCTAGAAAATCGAGCCTTACCTTGCCATTCTGCGCTGCGGGCTGAACCGAATCACTCCGGTCGGTAGGATAAATCATTGTGTTCTCCAAAGTGTATGCTGTCGCTGACGCTATGCTCTGGTCTTGGTTGATTCCCGCGTAATGCCCACCCGATGGACTGATATATAACCTAAAGATCAATTGCGAAATAACAGTTTCGGCTTCGCCTCAAGAGCACACTCCTGTTTCTTGAAGGAAGAAAACTTCGGTTGTGCAGATCGCTAC
>JBBQPY010000111.1:0-17612 GCA_038216735.1 Chthonomonadales bacterium | reverse complement strand
ATCTGCTGCTCACAGGCAGTCAACTCACGCAACGGAGATTTCTTACGACGGGACATGGGCGGCTCCGAGCAGTTAAGGATAGCCCAGTATACCCGTGAAAACTGTTTATACCGATGTGCAATGCAAATGACCCACTAGTCGTCGTCGATGCTAAACGAATTCAGAAACGGAAAAGGACATCCAATATCGTGACAATCGATTCTGCTATCAACCCACGCACGACCTTGCGGACAGCGATCCTGTTCATTCTCCTATGCAGTATCACTCCATCAAGCAGGGCACAGGACGCTGCTGTGCCAGCGCATCATGGATATCGCGCCTCGATAAACCTAAAATCCGATCTTTATAATGTAGTCTTTCGGACGCCATACGGAGCAATTACGCTCGATCTGCCCGCCGATCTAAAGGCAGGGGATCGCATTTCCGGGGCTATAATTACGGACCCGAAAGGTCGCACACCTGAGGTTCGCGAGGCAAACCGGGCGATACTGACCAGTTATTCGCTCAGTATCGGCGATCAATCGGCATCCACAAAAGACACGATGTCGAATTGGCAGGTTCCCGCTGGATGGGACAGTCAGGCAAATGAGATACTGTTGAAGGATGCGCAGGGAAATGAAGTTGCTCGTGCCATCCTTACTTTGCCGACTGATGACATTGTGCAAGATCCGAAAAAACAGAATGACAGGAACGGTACCGATCGCATTCGGATCCCACGTGCCGGACAGGCGGGTCAGCCTTTGACACTGAGAGGCGCGGTCGGGGAAGACCTGGCTGCCCTGCATGTGCTGATCGGCGGTGAAGACACTTCACTGCTCGCAGCTTCGCCACGAAGTGTCATCGTTATGACTCCGAAAAATCATTTTGGAAAGACAAAATTGCAAGTCAAGCAGGGAGATATGGTCTTAGCAGAAGGTGACTACCGCAACAATAAAGTTAGCAGGAGCTTCAATCCCTGGCCCTACATCATTGGAGCAGTCGTAATCGTGGGAGCAGCCGTTGCTTATATCGCGATCAGTGTCGCAAACATACATCCAACATTCGGTCCCTTCCCCTCATTTGAATAGCAAATAGCTCAGTGAGATAGTATCTGTGTGCTAACAATTCCGCCATGCTGCCAGTGCAGCATAGCGGATGGAATGTGCTTGCGCTCAGGGGCTGTTCCTTATGACAGCGAACCCACACTGTACGTGGTATTGATCTGTTACGCACGTTCGCGGCTGGAATTCGAGGCTGATTGAGTAGATGCAGTACCGATGACCAGTCGGTTTGGGACCGTCATCGAACAGGTGACCGAGGTGGCTCCCGCAGCGGCTGCACAGTACCTCAGTACGGCGCATTCATGCGTATTATCGCGCCGATGATCCCTACCTGGAGCCTCTTCTCGATACGAAAATAACGTACGTTTCGGATATTGCCCTTTCTCCACCCAGATTGTTTTCAGAATCGCGTCCCGTGTATAACTGGCAGGCAGTAAAGATTCGTGCAAAAACTCATACACCGCGGATCAGGTGGGAAGACCAAATATCAGAAATACAAGATACTGCTCCTGTTGGGTCAGTACGCGAATATGGTCGCAAGCTTCTGCGTGAGAAACGAGGAAATCCCTAATTATGCGTTTCCTGCTGCATTCTTTACACCCACACTACCATGCCAGTACCCAGGCGCTAATCCTCAGCGCCGCCCCAGAACGCGGGGAGTGCGTGGATGCATGGGCTCAAATGCCGAGCGAATCAAATGCTGACGCAACGATTCGATGTGACTATGTAGCAGTAGATACGAACGACCCGCTTGAGGTGATTGGCTATGGGGCCATCTGGCCACAACGAGAAGGACGATTTCGCATGGACTTGATCGTCGCGCAAGCCTGGCGACGTCAGGGCATTGGCGACGCGCTCCTTCAACGCTTGATAGCGACGCTCCGAACTCAGAATGCAGAGATCGTGCAGGCGCGAACGCGCGACGATCGGCCCGAATCGCTGGCATTCCTTATGCATCGCGGCTTTACCGAGACCAACCGCATGATTCATCTTCGGCTTTCCGTTGCCAACGCCTCCATAGCGCCTCTGGCAATATTGACGGCGGGCTTGAACGCGCAGGGCGTCAGAGTAGTGACGCTCGACCGGGAGCTTGTTCACACCGCAGACTGTACTGCCCAGATCCAGCAACTGATCCGCGCCACGACGCCGGATCGCGTGAGCGATCCATTCCGAGTTGGAAGCGATACGGAGTTGTGCAGCGTCGAAGAGGCGAACCGCATATGGGAATCGTATCAACTCTTGCGCCCGGATGCCTTCTTCCTTGCCAAACAGGGGGAGGGATATATCGGCTTGAGTTTTCTCGGCCCGCAGGGGGTCACAGGCGCGGTGGTTCAGGGGGATACCGCTGTGCACAGTAACTGGCGACGGAAAGGGATTGCCACTCTGCTGAAACTGCATACTATTGGGTATGCCCAGCAGCACGGTTTTGCTGAGATCACGACATCGACAGCCAGTTCAGGTATGCTGGCTCTAAATGAACGACTGGGGTTTCGGCAAGAATGGATGGAAGTACGCTTGGTCAAGGAGATGAGGGACGCGTGATGCTAGAGAAGTGGAGCTATCTGCTTGTCAATGCGAGGATTATTCTCGGTCAATGATAAAGGTGTGAGTTTTGCCGAATCCTTACCTTCCAGGGTGGTAAGGTTATAGATTTTATCCCCTCTTCCGATGCGCCGGGAGAGGGGGATAGGAGTAGGGCCGGTTGTTTCACTCATTCAGATCGTCGTAATCGAACGTGCTATTTGTTCGTGGCGGAAGATTCGGGCTTGAATTCGAGACTGATCGAGTTGATGCAGAACCGACGACCAGTCGGTTTGGGACCGTCATCGAATAGGTGACCGAGGTGGCTCTCGCAGCGGCTGCACAGTACCTCAGTACGGCGCATACCGTGCGTATTATCGGGCTGTAACGTTAGCTTGCTATGGTCGATCCCTGCCCAGAAGCTCGGCCACCCGCATCCGGAGTCGAACTTTGTATCCGATGTAAAAAGCTCCAGCCCGCACGCGGCACAGGTGTATGTCCCATTATCGTGGATGTTCCAGAATTTTCCGGTGTAGGGATATTCGGTGCCTTTATCGCGCAGGACATGGTACTGTTCGGGCGTTAGTTCCTGCTTCCATTCCGAGTCGCTTTTGATAACCTTATCGATAGAATTACTGCGTGTTTCCGTATTTGTATCGCTCATCTCGATCGCTCCTAGACTGAATTCGGCACACGGTCGCCAGCATCCATTATTTCTTGAATAGTCTTTGTTGCAGGCGCAGAAGATGCCTCAGAACCCGGTCGCGTACTTATTTCTACTTCAGAAGTCGTTGGCTGCTCTCTGATTATTACGCTGCAAAGTCGTGTTTTGTTCACTGCGTTCGTATTGATCGCTTTATTTCAGTCGTTTTTGCTGATGTCCAGAACGACCTGTGCATTGCTGTTGCCTGCCTGCTGACCAACAAACCGTACCGCTGTCCCGACCGCTGTGACCTCCATCCACTCTCCCTCGTGCATATACTCGATCTTTAGATCTACGCCAACTACCCCGTCCGCACCGAGCGCATCCGCCTCTGCCTGCATCCGCGCAAGCGCGAGTTCCCGCGCATCGTACATGAGGCGCGACACATCCTCGACCTCGCCTCGAAATGAGCCTTTCAGTCCCGCGACCCATCCGCGAAACGCGCCCATCGAGTAGACGCAGTTGCCCAATACAAGACCGAGTGGGATGTAGCCTTTGTCGACGACCAACCAAAATTCCTGTCCCGATAAATCCGATGTGAACGCTTTCCCTGCTGCCATATAGCTATCCCCCATTCAAAACCAGTTTTGTTTTTAGCCTCAACTAAAGATTTTGTTGCCACCTGCGAAAAATATATTGACAGCGGCATGATAAATATGCCACCCTTTACACCATGAAATGCGTACGGAATGCTAGAGAACGCATTAAGTTGACTTTCGAATGGAACCTCGGGAATGTTCCGACCGGACGAACTGTTCCTAGTCGTGTATAGTACGTATAAAATAAAGGAAGTGCGACGTGCCAGCAAAGGATTTGCGTGAAGTGCTGCTGAAAGTTCCAGCAAGCTGTCGCCCTGCCACACGCGACCGCGAAAAGCACGAGATGACCGAGAGCATCGAGGAATATACCGAAGGCATCTATCGTCTCCAGGAAGAGATGGAACTCGTCAGCACCGGTGATATCGCCAAATACATGAGCGTCGCGCCAGCCTCCGTGACCCCGATGCTGAAAAAACTCGGTGAGTACGGTCTCGTCGAACACACGCCCTATCAAGGCGTACGGCTGACTGCGAAGGGCGAGAAACTTTCGATCTCGCTGCTTCGCAAACATCGGCTGGTCGAGCGTCTGCTGGTCGATTTTCTGGAACTGCCCTGGGATGACGTGCATGAACTCGCCTGCAAACTCGAACACTATCTGAGCGAGGACGTAACGGATCGTATTGCGAAAGCGATGAACTATCCGCTCACCTGCCCGCATGGTAATCCGGTCGATGCCACTGTTGTCGATGGCTCCCAGCGCCTCGCCGACTGCGCTGTCGGGGACGAATTGACGGTTGCGAAAATAACAGATGAGCGCGTCGAGTTCCTGACCTACATACTCGAAATCGGCCTGCTGCCGCAGGCGCCGATTACAATCAAAGGGCGAACGCCCTTCGGCGATGTAATGACGCTCGAAGTGCAGGGGCAGCCTGCCCCGATCGCTGTCGGGCGCGATGTTGCCAACAGTATCTGGGTATTCGGCAGAGGCTGAGCGCGTTCCTGCCAATAGTGTAAGCAGGTACAATCGACAGCAGGAATCGAAGCCAGGATCCGAGAAATTTGAATGGCCATTACCGGTTTTGCGCGAGTTGGAACTCGAAATGAAACTTTCGGGAACAGGGTACGTCAAAAAACGGACAGCAAGATAGACTTTCGATAAAGATTGAATCCACTGCCGACTGGAAAGCGTGTGCGTTATGGATGCTAACAAACAGAACAATCAGGGCATGCGCCCGACCAAGAATAGTATTGGCTGCTGGTTCGCTTCATTGCTGCAGCGAAAACGCGAGATGCCTGATGCAATACTGGCTGTGAATGCTGATTTCGCAACAGCGTCGCAGAACGCCCTCGATAATGCCTCCTGCGGCAATGTGAGCGCAGATCCAAACTATCGGAGCGGAGTGACATTAGCCGATCTGCTGCCCGGTCAGTGTGGCGATATTCTGCGTATCACTGCTTCGACACAGGGACGACTGAGGCTGCTCGAGATGGGGCTGACGCCTGGAACGCACATAAAGCTCCTTCGTGCCGCAGCGTTCGGCGGACCACTCGATGTTCTGGTGCGCGGATACAAGCTTTCGCTGCGCGTGGAAGAGGCTGCGACCGTCTGTCTTGGAAAAGGTAACACCTCAGAGCGCTCTTCGGACGGTTCGCCAGTACGTGACGCTGTCTGCGATACCGACGGAATTATGCCAGACGGAACGGTGACGAAATGAGTCCCGCAGCCGCGGTCGAAAGTGACGTGGCGACTCGAAGCCTGACGGTCGCGCTCGTCGGCAACCCGAACTGCGGCAAGACGACGCTATTCAATGCCCTGACCGGAATGCGCCAGAAAGTCGGCAACTATCCTGGCGTTACAGTGGAAAAGAAAGAGGGCCGCGCGATACTGCCAGGCGGCATTGTGGCGCGCTTTCTCGATCTGCCCGGACTGTATTCCCTTACTCCTCACTCCCCCGATGAACTCATTTCTCGCGAAGTGCTGCTCGGACTGCGTACCGATACACCCGTTCCCGATCTGATCCTCAACGTCGTCGATGCCTCTAATCTCGAGAGAAACCTCTATATCACGAGCCAGTTGCTCGATATCGGCATCCCGATTCTGATCGTGCTGACGATGGCGGACACGCTCGAGAAAGAAGGTACGGTTCTCAACCCCGCCGCGCTCGAAAAGGCGATTGGGGTACCAGTGCGCAGCGTAGTCGCCTCGAAAAAGCAGGGTCTCGATGGTCTGCTTGAAACGATTGCTGAGTTCATCTCCGTTCCGTCAGTACCGATGCCAGCCTGGAGAATGCCGGAGGCAGCGCGCGACGAAATAGATACGCTGCAAACGGTTCTCCAAGAGGAGCATCATCTGTCGGAGCGCGCAGCCTTCGCCGAAGCCGTCTCCTTGTTGATCCAGGAAAATGCAACCGCATCAATCGTTCCGACCACCCCTGTCGTTCGTAGCGTGCTTACCGACGTGCGACTGCGGCTTGCGGACAAAGAGATCGATTTTGCTTCACAGGTGATCGAAGCGCGGTATAACTGGATCGCAAACGTCTGTACAGGTGTGCTGCACAAACGCATTCAGCCGCGCCGCAGCCCGCTCTCGACCAATGAGCGCGTCGATCGCGTCGTGATGCATCCATTCTGGGGCTATGTGCTGTTCGTCGTGATTATGACTGTCATTTTCCAGTCTGTCTTCTCGTGGGCACAGATACCGATGGACGCGATCAAGAATGGGATCGGCGCATTTGGTACGTGGATCACGCACCACCTGCCCGCCGGAGATCTGCGCGATCTGCTCGTGGACGGCGTGATCGCCGGTGTCGGGAACGCGATCGTCTTTCTGCCACAGATTCTGCTGCTCTTCTTCAGCATCAGCCTGCTCGAAGACACAGGCTATATGTCCCGCGCCGCCTTCCTGATGGATAAGCTGATGAGCAAGGTCGGGCTGCATGGAAAATCGTTTATCCCATTGCTCTCTTCCTTTGCCTGTGCGATCCCGGGAATTATGGCGACACGCACGATCGGCGATCGCAAAGCGCGGCTGATCACGATTCTGGTTGCGCCACTGATGTCCTGTTCGGCTCGCCTGCCCGTCTACTTTCTGATGACGACTGCGTTCATACCGAACCGACCGGTGATTCGGATTTTCCACTTGACTCTGCTGTCTCTGCCGACGCTGACGTTCGTAGCAATGTATTTTCTCGGCATGGTCGCTGCGTTCTTCATGGCGCTGCTGTTCCATCGCACACTGCTCAAAGGTGTCGCGCCGACCTTTCTGATGGAGCTGCCGCCCTATCGAATGCCGAGCATTCGCACCGCGATCCAGCAGATGTTCGAGCGCGCTGGACTGTTCCTGAAAAATGCAGGAACGCTGATTCTGGCGATCTCCGTCGTACTGTGGTTCCTGACCACCTATCCGAAACATCCCAATATGTCGCCAGATCAGCGAGCGCGTCACTCCTTTGCAGGTTATATGGGACGGGCGATCGAGCCGGTGATCGCGCCGCTCGGCTTCGACTGGAAGATGGGCATCGGCATCGTTTCATCGTTCGCCGCACGTGAAATATTTGTGTCCGCGATGGGAACCGTGTACAATGTAGATGACACCGAGTCCAACAGCGGCAAAGTCGATCTGCAGCAGCGCCTTCGAGACGATGTCGACCCGCGCACAGGGAAACACGTTTTCACGCCGCTTGTTGCGGTCTGCCTGATGGTCTATTATGTGCTGGCGATGCAGTGTATGTCGACGATCGCAGTCGTGCGCCGCGAGACGAATGGCTGGAAGTGGCCGATATTTCAGACAGTGTACATGACCGGACTCGCATGGCTCGTAACGTTCCTGCTCTATCAGATCGGTCGCGCTGTCGGCTGGGGCTAAATACAAAAAAGGCGTATAGGCGCAATACAGAGCGCACACGCAATACTGGGCGCGGCAAGCAGCGCCCCTACGGATTTTGTTCTCTGGTTATCGAAGCGGGAGAATGCATTGGAATTGTTTCCATGGTATGTTGGGAGGTAAGATAGAACGATGCAGACCTTCATCACACTGATAATTGTTGGCATTGCCGCGCTCTATATGGGGCGGCATTTCGTGCAGGCCGGACGGGCGTTTCTCGATACGAAAAGCGGCTGTCCAGGCTGCGGCAAGTGTTCGTTCGCACAGCAGGGAAAGGTGCGAAAACCGCGAACCGCTGACGTTGCGACGCCACAGCGTGACGTGATCTCACTATCAGAAATCCGCATTCTGGGCAAGAACACCGACGTCCCAGCTAAATAAAGCCAATCCTCCAACGCAGTACCTGCAGCGCGGAACAGCCCTCATCGGCGGTTCCGCGTTTTTTTGGTTGACAGCACGGTAAGACTCTGTTATGATTTGGCTTACCTATACCGCTTGCAGGAGAATATTTTGCTCAAAACTCAGGACGGCACGCCTGTGTCGAACGCCGCCGCGCGTCATCTAGTGGCACGAATTTCAGGCACACTCGCCCCGTTCTCGTTTCTGCTGCTGCTCTGCATTACGCTTGCCTTCCTGTCTCCCAATTTCGGCACACGCGACAATCTGAAGCAGATCGCGGTGCAGGCGGCAGTCGTAGCGATACTGGCTTGTGGGCAGACGGCGGTGATCGTCTCCGGCAATATCGATCTATCCGTGGGCGCGGTGATGGCGTTCTCCGGAGTGGTCGCTGCTCAGCTCATGACGCAGCAGGGTGTGCCGATCGGCGTCGGGGTGCTGGCGGCATGCATTGCGGGGACAGTGCTCGGAGCGCTCAATGGGCTGCTGACGGCGTACGGGCGTATCCCCTCTTTCATTGTGACGCTCGGCATGATGGGCATTGCGCGCGGTGCAGCGGGTATCGTTTCGCACTCGATCAGCATTGGAGGGCTCCCTGCAGGCTTTCAGGTTTTCGGTTTCGGCGAACTGTTCGGCACTGCGGATCGCGACGGGATACCCTACGCGATCATGCTCATGGTACTGGCGGCGATCGGCGTACATATTGCGCTGGTACGTACGCGGTGGGGTCGCACTGTCTATGCGATGGGCGGCAATAAAGAGGCGGCGCGACTGTCTGGCGTCAATGTCACGCGCTCGACGGTGCTAGTCTTCGCAATGTCAGGGCTGATGGCGGGTATCGCTTCGCTGGTTAGCGTTTCGCGTGCCAGCGTCG
The DNA here is from genome assembly GCA_038216735.1 of Chthonomonadales bacterium. Classification (GTDB taxonomy): domain Bacteria; phylum Armatimonadota; class Chthonomonadetes; order Chthonomonadales; family Chthonomonadaceae; genus JBBQPY01. The sequence continues at coordinate 8,656 of JBBQPY010000111.1, read as the reverse complement.
CGACTTACGATGCCGGGAATGGATATGAGCTGTATGCCGTTGCTGCTACTGTCGTCGGCGGGACGTCACTATTCGGCGGGCAGGGCGGAATTCCTGGCACGATCATCGGCGCTTTCCTGATCTATACAATCCGCAACGGCTGTGATCTGAAGGGCTATGGACCGGAATACCAGAGCGTGATCATCGGCGTAGTCATTATTCTGGGCGTGTTGTACGACCGCTACGGACCCGGTAAGAAAGCTTCCCGCACTGATTAACGATCGAGATGATTTCGCGAATCTTCCGGGCAGAGGAAATCCCAATTAGGGTGACTGTCGAGATACATTTGCCTGTACGCTCGCATTAACCTGGGCTGAAGATATTGTTTGTGAATATCGATAGGAAAATGAAACACACGAGAAAGTCGGAAACTAAATGATCGATACCGTCGGGAAACCACGCAGGCAAACACGCAGGATTATCGCACTCTCTGCGATTCTTGTTGGTGCACTAATGTGTTGCGGACGGTTGTACATCGTAAAAACCCATCGCGATCTCAACTTGCAGCTTCTTGGCGCCGTCAAGAAGAACGATGCGGAGGCGGTGCGTGTGCTGCTGGCTCGCGGCGCGAACCCCAACATTCGCGATGTGCCGCAGTATCGGTTGAGCCTCTGGGAGCAAATACAGCTTGTTTTCCATCGAAGCAATCAGACTCGGGGACATCGAAGATACATGGCTTTGGAGCTATCGGAAAATCAGATGCCTACCGCTTTGTTTCTGGCAATCGACCCCTGGAGCAACCGTGATGACGAAGTGAATGGCGAAAATAGCGAAAACATCCCTCTCGTAAAGGCGCTGCTGGATAGTGGGTCACGCGTCGAAGATAGCTACTACGACCACACGACGCCGCTGATGGAAGCGGTCTCGAACGGTCGATTCAAAACGGCGCAACTGCTGCTCGATCATGGCGCGAATCCATTCGCTCGCGACGATCGAGGACAGCTTTCGATTCATCTGGTTACCGACCTCAAAACAACTGAGCTGCTGGTAAAACACGGAAACGATGTCAACGCTCTGGACAACGAGGGAAGGACGCCGCTGATGAATGTTGCAGGTACCGATAACATCGGGAATTGTCCGCTTTCTGGTTGCACATGACGCAAAGATCAACGTCCGGTCGAAAGACGGTTCCAGCGCGTTGCTGGTGGCGACAGAGGGCGACGAGATCAAAGCGACAAAGTTTTTGATCGAAAATGGCGCAGAAGTAAATGTTTGCGATAAAGATAAGACCACGCCCCTCGACAATGTCGCCAACGGAGGACCGATTCAGAATGTCAAGATCCTGCTCGATCATGGCGCAAAGATCGATCCGATCGATAAGGTCGGCGATACACCGCTGACAACCTGTCTTCAAGGCGACGACCGTCCAGACATCGTGAAGGTTTTGATCGAACACGGCGCGGATGTCAATCATCGCAACAAAGCCGGGCAGACTGCGCTTTCGCTCGCGAAAAAAGCCAACTCTACGAAGATCATCAAACTGCTACTCGCGGCGGGCGCAAAGCGTGGGCTCGCAGCTTCACTACCGAAAGAGCTGCCACCACAACCTTCGATCCGCAGAGCCATGTTCAACTGAAGTAACGCAAGACTGTATCATCTCCTGCCTCCTCGAAACAAGCAGTCAAAAAAAGCAAAGTAGGCGGAGATGATACACTGTACATCAACTGTTTATGAGGGAACGCCTGATTGACAAATGACATGGGAAAATCTATGAAACCTTCAAAATCAGCAGCCAAATTGCTGCCATTGACGCTGATGTTCGCCTCCGCTATCCCCCATCCGTCTGAAGCGCAGGGAACCCGTGCCGACTACGATCGGGCCGCCCAATTGCCGCATCGCACCGCAGGGAAAGTATATCGGGACAGCGTACGCCCGCACTGGCTCTCGAACTCCAATCGTTTCTGGTATTCCAACCAACTTGCCAATGGGAAGCGTGAATTCGTGCTGGTCGATCCCGATACCGCTTCAAAGAAGCCCGCTTTCGACCATACCCGCCTCGCCCTCGCCCTAACCAAAGCGCTGAATAGAACTATCACCGCCGATCAGCTTCCGATCGACCGAATCGGCTATCAGGACGGGAATCTGCTGGTGCAGGTTTCGGAGAAGACATACGCCTGGGACATGACGACGGATACGCTGAAGGAAACGGAACCGGCCGGCAGAGCCGCCGCGCTTGCGCCTGAAGACACCCCTACCTCGGCTGACGCTGGCGCAGCAACGACACTGACGATCCTCAACCAGACAAACGATGAGGTCGCGCTGTTCTGGCTCGAGGGGGACGGGAAACGCAGACCATACGGGACGCTCGCGGCGCATGAGCGCCGCGCGATCGGCACCTACGCTGGGCATAGCTGGCTGATAACTAAAAAAGTAGGCGACAGAGAGGGAACACCGCTCGCAGGGTTCGTCGCTTCCGACGAGCCTGAAATCGCCATTGTGACCGGCGTTGTACCGAGGCTTCCCCGTATGTCGGAACCAGATAGGAATGTCTCGCCGGATGGCAAATGGAAGGTAGTTCTGCACGACCACAACGTGTTTCTGCAGACAAATAAGAGTGCGCAAAGTGGAGACAATAACGGTGACGAACGACGGATTTCAACCGACGGCAGCGCGACCGACGCCTACGAAGGAGAAGCTGTCTGGTCGCCGGATGGGTCGAAGTTCGTCGTACTCAAGACGATTCCGGCGCAGGAACACAAGGTCCATTTCGTGGAATCTTCGCCTTCAGACCAACTACAGCCGAAACTGCACAGCCACGACTACCTGAAACCGGGCGACCGGATCGCGCACAGTCGCCCGCACCTGTTCGAAGCCGCCAGCGGCAAAGCGATACCGATCAGCGATGCGCTGTTCCCGAACCCCTGGGACATTTCGGAGCTGCGCTGGGAGCCGGATTCACACCGCTTCACTTTCCTCTATAATCAGCGCGGTCATCAGATATTACGGCTGATCGCTGTAGATGCCACGACAGGAGCCTCTAAACCGATCATCGACGAGCAGTCGAAAACATTCATCGATTACTCTGGCAAACTCTTCCTCTCCCACCTAGAGAAAACGCGGGAAGCCGTCTGGATGTCGGAACGGGACGGCTGGAACCATCTGTACCTTTACGATACGGCGACGGGCAGGGTAAAGAACCAGATTACGAAAGGGAACTGGGTTGTGCATAGCGTTGACCGAATCGATGAAGTGAAGCGTCAGATTTGGTTTCGCGCCGGAGGAATACGCCCTGGTCAGGATCCCTATTACGTTCATTACTGCCGCATCAATTTCGATGGGAGCGGGCTAACTATTCTGACCGTGGGTGATGGAACTCACCACGTTTCGTACTCGCCGGACGGCAAGTATCTGGTCGATACCTATTCCCGCGTGGATTTGCCACCAGTCACTGAACTGCGCCGTGTCTCCGACGGCAGTAAGGTGATCGAGGTTGAGCGCGGCGACGATACGGCATTGCTGGCGACCGGTTGGAAAGCGCCGGAGCGGTTCGTCGCGAAAGGACGCGACGGCATAACCGACATTTACGGTGTCATCTACAGGCCGACCAATTTTGACGCGAGTCGCAAATACCCCGTGATCGAAAACATTTATGCCGGACCGCAGGACGCCTACGTTCCCAAATCTTTCGCCGCGCTGCACGGAGGACAAGGTCTCGCAGAACTCGGATTCATTGTCGTGCAGATCGACGGCATGGGTACCTCGAAACGTTCGAAAGCATTCCATGATGTCTGCGCCAAAAACCTCGCGGACGCCGGTTTCCCCGACCGAATGTTGTGGATCAAAGCGGCGGCAGCAAAATATCCGGCGTTCGATCTGAGTCGCGTTGGGATTTACGGGACGTCGGCGGGCGGGCAGAATTCGCTCGGCGGAATGCTCCTGCACGGCGATTTCTATAAAGCTGGCGTAGCGGACTGTGGCTGTCACGATAACCGCATGGACAAAATCTGGTGGAACGAGCAGTGGATGGGCTGGCCCATCGGCCCGCACTATGCTGCGCAGTCGAATGTCACGCTCGCGCCGAACCTGAAGGGTAAGTTGCTGCTGATGGTCGGGGAGATGGACACGAATGTCGATCCGGCGTCGACGATGCAGGTCGTCAACGCGCTGATTCATGCCGACAAGGATTTCGAGCTGCTTGTGATGCCCGGGGCGGGTCACGGCGTCGCAGGGTCAGCATATGGGCAGCGGAGGCTGGAAGATTTCTTCGTCCGCAATCTGCTCGGCGTCGAACCTCGTTCGATCGGTAAAACGAGCGTAGTCGGAGTCGCTGACCAAAACCCAGCAGTCAAGCCTCTACCGGTGTCTCAACAGTAGTGCTGGACGCCGTAGAGGGCAATCGGAGAGGAAGGCGAACGATGCCAGAGGGGCTCCAGAGACCGCGCAGTAAGAAACGCGGAATGCTGATGGTCGGTACGACTCTCGGCTTTGTAGCATGGTTTTGCGGGTGGGTATATCACGCAAAGGTTCACCGCGACCTGAGCCGACAACTGATCATTGCGGTAGAGCATAGGGATGCGACTACAGCGAAGTCACTGCTCGCTCGCGGTGCAGACCCCAACATCCGCGATCTGGAAGAACATCAGCTTACGCTCTGGCAGCAGATCATACTTGCATTTCATTCAAGCAAAGAAGGTACTCACAAGCTTGATGATGATAGTGAAGTGGTTTTTCATCGCAATATGCTTGAAATGGCGGTCAATCTGAACGTTTTGTCCGACACCGGACCTCATATTGAAAATGTTCCGCTCGTCAAGGCTCTCCTGGATGCCGGAGCGCGAGTAGATGGCACTACGTCTAACAGACACATTACGCCACTAATGACGGCAGTTTTTTACAACGACCTGGCAACCGTAAAGTTGCTTCTCGCGCATGGCGCAAACCCGCTTGCAAAGGATGGGGATGGCGGGCTTCCGATTCACTATTCAAAATGCAACCTCGAAATCGAGAAACTGCTCGTCGCGAATGGAAACGATGTCAACGCGCTGGAGAATGACGGCAAGACGCCGCTGATGTGGGCACTATATGGGGGCGGCAATATGGTGATAATTCGATTTTTGATCTCTCATGGCGCTCATGTCAATGCACGTTCGAAGGATGGTTACAGCGCGCTACTATGGGCGACGCAGCTCGACAAGAGCCGGGCAACACAGCTGTTTATCGCGCATGGGGCGGCAATAAACGTCCATGGAATATATGGGACAACACCGTTAATCAACGCCGCTCGCGGTTCGGTCGAGAATGTCGAACTGCTTCTCCGCCATGGCGCGAATATTGAGGCGGTCGATGATGATGGCGATACAGCGCTGATCAGTTCGCCGCATAGGCTCAATGGGACTTGTCCAGAAATCGTTAAAATTCTAATGCAGCACGGCGCCGATGTCAATCACCACAACAAAGCAGGAGAGACGCCACTCTCGATTGCCCAAAAATTGAGATACACTACGATCGTCAAGCTATTAAAAGCTGCAGGTGCAAAACGGTGACAAAAGGCAGTTTACAATTAGTGCTGCGATCCGTGACCAACTACTCCAACGGCGGCGCACCGGGAAGAGCGGCGATTTTGCTGACATAGGCTTCGATGTCGAACTTGCGCTGCAGCCCGCCTGCGTTCATGTAGCGGATCGTGCCGAAGACAGGGCGGCGAGTCCACGGCCGGTCGAACTTACCGTATACCCACGCGACATTTGCGAAGGCGTTCGCATCCCGCCCGCAGAGGAAATATTTGTTGTTCAGATAGAGCGTTCGCCTGTAACCCTCCTCCGGCGTTCCACTCCACTCGAGGATTTTCTTGCCCCAGTACATCCGCATGTAGTTATGCATCCTGCCAGTAAGGTTCATCTCCGCCTGTGCCGCATTCCAGTATCGATCATTGGTCTGCGCCGACTCTAAATCTTCGAGCGTGTAGAGGTGCGGGCGAGCGTCTGCGGCTTTCTCCGCGAGTGTCTTCTTCGCCCAATCCGGCAGGCAGTCGTAGGTATCGTAAACGTCGTTGTAATGACAGAAATTGAAGCTCAGTTCGCGGCGAACGATCAGCTCTTCGAGATAGGCATCTGCATCCGTGTCGATGACCGCATCCGCAGTTTCGTCCTCGGTCACAGGGGTAGCTTTCGGTTTCCTCGCGGGCTTGTCGATGTCTGCGTTTCGGACTTTGAGCGCGATATCGAGCGGCGAAATTTGCCCGAAATGCAGGTAAGCAGACATGTGCGAGGTGTGATCGAGCACAGGTTCGTTGCGCTTCTCCGCGTAGCCCGACAGCCGTTGCGCGATAAACTCGTCCAGCAGACGCTGCGCTTCCGTCTCGCCGCCGATATAGTAGCCGACCCGCCCGACAGCGCGGTCGATCTTAAGACCGGCAAGCACAACATCGACATCGCGGACGTCGAGCCGATCGGACAGTTCCGGAACATCAGACAGCTCCCTGTTCAGCGAGCTATATTTCGGCTCTGTCTCTTCAAGCGGAACCAGAAACTCCGCCAGCAGCCGATGTATCTTCGGGCGCAACGTACGCGCTGCAAACTCCTCTTTTTGCGAAGCGGTTTCCACTGGCACGACAGCATCGGCCTCGACCTGCACCAACCGGCAGGAAACGTTCTCGGCGACCAAAAGCCGCCACTGTTTCTGGATGCGTAGATAGCCCCGATCCGTCACGACGATCGCAGCATTATGTGCCATTGCCACAGCGGCTATCTCAGGCGAGTGTCGCAGGACGACGAGTTGGATACCGCGTGTCTCCAGCTCCGCCCGTACGTCTCGAAGTCCCTCAAGCATGAAGGCGTAGTGCCGCTCGTTCGCATCCGGATAGCTGTCCGTGAGACCGAAAACGGCAAGCAGCGGTAGTCCGAGTTCGTTCGCCTGACGGATCGCGTATTCCAGCGCATGATTGTAACGTGTGCGTTGCGCCTGCTGCATCCAGTACAGGACATAGCTGCCATTTCCGTTGCCAGGCTTCGTATTGAGTTCACGCAATCGTTCCGGCTGTATCATGCAGGACTGGTTCTCCCCTATTCATCTCTCATACCCTTATCTCGAAGCTTCGGGGATAAGGGAGCTAATGCACTATTGTCTTCGCCGAATGATGAGCAGATTTCGACCGGCAGTGTCATTGGTATGGGTAGAGCATGTTCTACCTTTTGGCGCGGCGCAGAGTTAGTATCGACGTATCTGCGAGGCGCAGGATATAGTCTGGATCGAGAGCGCTGGCAGCCTTGTGCTGCGCTTCTGGTGGCGCTTCCTGCCCGGCAGCGTCTGGTTCAGTGCCTGGCGCAGGATCGGGTTGCGGGACGCGCGGCCATTTTGAGCCTGCTGTTGCTGCCGGTTTTGCCTCTATGCCGTTTGGCGAAGCGGCATCCTGGAAACCCAGAAAAAGGATATGCTTGTTATCGATGCCGACATAGATCAGTCCATGCATTTTGAGGCTGCGCGAGCGGTCTTTGCCGCTCCAACGTACGCGCTGAAAATCGATGCCGTCGATCTGACCATGCTCGATTGTGCCCGGCGTGAAGTCTTCAAACCGCTTCTGACGGGTTCGCAGACTGGCTTTGAGCGCCTTTTCGACGGCATCTTTCGGGCTTATGTTGGCGGGCAGTGGAGCGATTGCGCCAAACAGCGCTGGCGTGATTCCGCTGTTTCGCAGTCCGCCCTGCCATCCGAAGGCATAGTTTGTGCCCTCGGTTTTTTCATGGAAGGTAGTGCCGATCGGCGGGCAGATCGTGTAGCCACGGATCGGCGTACGGCGGCCGAGTTCGCGCAACAGCTTCGCAACAGGCTCCCAACTCTCGTCCGCCGAAATATTCTTCCGCGTCCCCTGCGCGTAGACTCTGCCGACTATTTCTACGTTTCCACAGAGGGAAACGCCTGCAGCGAGCACCGCAAATATTTGTAATTTCCTGAGTTTTTTACTGATCTTCTTCAAGAGTTTTGCTCCCGTTCCAGCTTCACGTGCCAACCTGATTGTGCTCTTTCGAAACCGGTGTCTTCGGTTGTTATCGGAACTCATGCCATCGGGAAAAAGCGCTGCGCTTTGCCAATTCATAAGCCCGTCGGGTTGCAGAGGCTTCTTCCGCACGCCTGCTATCCGGCCATTTCTTTTTGTGCCGGTACTGATTATCGAAGTGATGACCCAGCTCATGAAGGAAAACCTCCCGGTACATCAGGTAGGCGACATCGACCGGTCTTTTCCAGCGGACAAGCAGGGAATCGTCCTCGATTTCGACATCTGCGCCATGTGCTTGGAACACCGATTTCGCTCCGATTTCATCGATCCGCCATTCCGTCGGCGGAACAGAGAACAAGCGTATCACTTTTTCACTCGGCAAATAGTAGCCATAGGGTTTGCCGATCGCTTCGGAGGTGCGGGCGCAAAGTTCTACTTGCTTCAAGCCATACAGGTAATCCACTGGCATTCCCTTTAGAAAAGCGAATATGTGTTTCTTTCGCAATGGATGAATGTCTCCTGCTCGAGGTGCGCGTTCGATGACTCGGGCAAGAATACCGCGTTTCTCTCTGTCGCGTGGGAACCGACAGGCTGAGGATATCCTGGTCAGTTGTGTGCGATAGTTATCAGACATAAATTCCTTCTATCAGACCTGCTTGCAAAACATAAGGGAGTTGTGGTTGT
>JBBQPY010000110.1:0-18072 GCA_038216735.1 Chthonomonadales bacterium | reverse complement strand
AACCGCAAAGACTCCGAACCAGCCCATTAAGCGGGTCGGACGGATAATGAAGCAGGACAGTGAGCGCGCCGGTACCGCACTCACTGTCCTGCGAAAATCATGCCGCCCAGAGGCGCCAATCCTCATTTTGCTGTATTCGACCTCTTGCCTGAGTGCGTAACGGGAAGCGAAAACGTAACTTCGCGAGGACTTACGCACGAGGTCTACCGAACTTTGCTGAAGAGAAGGTTAACTCACATGACTGCCAGACCGATACCCGATAAATCTCCTGCGCCCGCCAAGTCGATCGGCGCGCGACAGCTCCTGCCGGCTGGAATCGCGCTCTGCCTCGTCGCAGGCGTCTGGGCTGTCGCGCCCGCTCGCTTCAGGCACCAAAACAGCACGGCGATTACTCCGTCACCCATGCCCGGATCGCCGTCCGGCGGAGCCGACTCAAGCGCCATCCTTGCCGGTATTCCTGCTCAGACGGGTACCGACGCAAGCGATGCAGCGATCACCAAAGGAATGGATAAAGTCCGTCTAACGCCCGCGAACGATAAAATTTGGGCTGGTCTTGGGGATGCGCTGATGCAGAAAGCCCGTGAAACCGCAGATACCCGCTATTATGGCTACGCCGAAAAAGCCTACAATCAGGCACTTGCCATCAAGCCCGCAAACGCCGATGCAATGACGGGACTGGCCTGGGTCAACGGCGGACGCCACCAGTTCGACGACAGCATCTCCTGGGCAAACAAAGCGCTCGCAATTGAACCGGGCAACAATATCGCCTACGGGCTCATCAGCGACGCCGAAGTGGAGCGCGGCGAGTATGATGCGGCTTACGAGCATACGCAGAAGATGCTCGACCTGCGTCCCGATCTTTCTTCCTACAGTCGGGGAGCCTATCTGCTTTATGTCACGGGTGACAACCGCAAGGCGCGCTGGCTGATGGCGAAGGCGATCGGCGCCGGTTCGCCCTTCGCGGAAAACACTGCCTGGTGCCGAACGCAGCTCGCACAAATTCTGTTCAGCGACGGCAACCTGTTCGCAGCAGAGCAGGTCGCGGCCGACGCACTACAGAAGAACCCACAGAACTTTCACGTGATCGCGATGATGGGCAAAATCAAAGCTGCCAAAAAAGACTATCCCGGCGCAGTCGAACTTTATAAGAAGGCGGTAGCTATTTCGCCGGAGCACATTACTATGGTCGCGCTCGGCGATGTCTATACTGTGATGGGCAAAAAAGACGAAGCTGCCAAAATCTACGCGCAGGTAGAGGAACTCCATTCCAAAAATAACTCCACTGGAACCGCTCATGATCACATGCAGATGGCGCAGTTCTATGCCGATCACGACAAGATGCCTGCCGAAGCCGTCCGTCTGGCAGAGGAGCACAAGACCAGCAAAAACGTATTCGAGTCCGACATTCTCGCGTGGGCTTACTACAAAAACGGGCAGTTACCGCAGGCGAAAGAAGCGATCGATCGCGCAATGAAATATCACACCACCGACTCGCGGTTCTACTATCATGCGGGCATGATCTACGCTGGACTGGGCAACCCAACGGTCGCCAAGCGCTTCCTGTATCAGGCGCTGAGCCTGAACGCGAACTTCAGCCCGCTCGCGACACCGCTCGCCAGTCGTGAACTGCAGGCGCTCGGCAGCGTTGCCGTGAAGCCGAACACGCCCATTCCCGCCAATGCCTACCCGACTGATGACAGCTTCTTTTCCGTCAAGCCCGTCAGTCGTGGAGCCAATGCCGGCGTCGGTACAACAAGCGTCAGCACGAACAAAGCGGGATCAGACCCAGCATCGGGAGCGACGAAATGAGGCTCTTCCAGCCCTCATCCTCCCAACCCCCTTCTCCCGACGCTTCGGGCAGAAGGGGGAGCGCATTCTGGACTCGATGGGTGCAGGTAAGCACCTGCCTGCTGCTGTTAGCGCTGACCCTGCCCGCTCGCGCACACAATACGCCCTTCAGCTACATCGACCTGAAGCTTAAGGAGGCAGGCGTCACGGCATCGGTCGAAGCCTACGCCGTCGACTGGGCGCATGAACTGCCCGATGTGGACGCCGATCTGCTGATGCGACCGGGCGGCGCGGAAAAACAGAAGCAGCGACTGTTCGACATTGCAGTTTCGCGCTTCGCTCTCTCATCCGCGAACGAAACTCTCCAGCCGGAGCTGCGCGGCATCACTGCTTTCGCCGATAAGCAGCGCATTCGTCTTTCGATCTACTATCCATGGCGCGAGGCTTCTGCCGCTCTGCACGTTCACTGTCAGTTGTTTCCTTACGATACGCGGCATCGCACCTATCTCAATGTCTATCAGGACAGCCGCCTGACACAGCAAACGACGTTCGAGGGAGCAGTCACCGACCTCGATTACAAGCCCGGCAGCCACCAGACGATTCTCGCCGTCGTCAAGCAGTTTCTGGTGCAGGGCGTCTATCATATCTTTACCGGGCCCGATCACATACTATTTATCGTCGGCTTATTGCTGCTCGGCGGTACGATCCGGCAGCTCCTCAAAATCGTGACCGCCTTCACGATCGCGCACAGCATCACGCTCTGCCTTGCAACGCTCAACATCCTCAATCCGCCCGCACGGGTAATCGAGCCGATGATCGCGCTCAGTATCGTTTTCGTCGGCGTTCACAGTATGTACACGCGTTGGAAGCATCAGCGCGACCATGGGATTGCGGACGGAGAAGCACCCGCACTGCCGGACGCGCGACTGCTGTTTGCCTTCGGCTTCGGTTTCATTCATGGATTCGGCTTTGCCAATGCACTGCATGAAATGGAACTGCCGCCTGCCGCACTCGGCTGGACGCTGCTTTCCTTCAATCTGGGGGTAGAATTCGGGCAGGCCTGTATCGTACTGACCGTCGCCCCACTGCTCGCCTTTCTACATCGCAAAAGCGAGATGATTGCACAGCGCGTCGTGACGGTCGGCTCGCTCACCGTAATCGTGGCAGGCGCGTTCTGGTTCGTGCAGCGCGTCCTTGCGGGATAAAGCCCTCACCACGAATTCCTCATTCGTATAGCTGCTAACCACCGCCCATTCTCCTCCTTCGTAAGGAGGGGGAGTCGGAGACACGGGACTAAAGTTCCGGTCTGGAAGTGCGAAGTCCGCCTGCGCTGACTGGGACTGGACGCTATTCTTGCTCGAATCAGTACAGTAAAGGACGTTCAGATGAAAACATCGATTTTCAATCGCCGAAACCGCGTGACTGGTTTTACGCTCATTGAACTGCTCGTCGTGATCGCGATCATAGCGATACTCGCGGCCATCTTATTTCCCGTCTTCGCGCAGGCACGCGCAAAAGCGAGGCAGACCTCCTGTTTGTCGAACGAGAAACAACTCGGGATAGGCGCGAGAATGTACATGGAGGACTTCGACGGCGCGCTCTATCATCACCATGAAGAGTATGTCCTCGATGATGGCACACAGACCCCCGACCTCCCGGCGACTGCCGATGGGTGTACAGCGGGCGGGCATGGCAACAGCAACGCGGAGAAACCCTGGGCGATCTTCTTTCAGCCCTACCTAAAGAACCGGCAGATGCTGTTTTGCCCCTCCGATCCCGCTCCGAAGTCAACGTTTCTGGCGACCAACATCACCGATTACAACGGCAATATCTCCACGATAGGGCAGGAGTGTACGGCGGCGCCGAACGGTGAACAGTGTCTCGCGGAAAAAGGGCATCTGGCGATGTGGAACTATCTGCTTAATTCGATCTTTACGCACCAGTCCTGCCGCTATATCCTGGAGGGCGCGCTGCCTGGTTTCGCCACCGACTCTGTCGTCGGCGCGCTGAAAGATCCCAACGTAATCATGTTCTCGGAGCGCAATTCAGTTGCCCTCGATGACGCGAACAATCCGGAGTTCGGCTATGTGCCACAGGACGACTACGACACCTGGCCCGGCGAATCGGTACTCGTGCGTTGGGGGTTCGGATCCCATGCAAACGAGGGCTGGATCAAATACAACCGGCACAGTGAGGGCGCTAACTACATCTATTATGATGGTCACGCGAAGTTCCTGCGCTGGGGACGGGCGCGGCTCGACCAGTATCCGGATCATGTCGTCCGCAAACCACTCGTCGATCCGCCGGGATAATGCGCCCTCACCCAGCATTGAAACACCGATCCGGCAGGCGTTGCGCTTGTCCCAGGGTTGAAACCCCAGTCTGGCCGGCGTTCCGCCGAGCGTCCTTCGGAAGCAATTCTTGCAGACGTTTTCTTCTCCCCTCCTTTGCTTTATTTCAAGGAGGGGTTGGGGCTGTTGCATAGTTACCAGAATGTCACGTCCGCCCAGTGGATCGGCTCCGAGGCACTGCTCTCACTGTCCTCCACTTTATGGATACGACCGGAATGGCAGTCTCCGCTATGGATGCCGGGGCAGAACAGCATCGCCACCGCGTCCGCGCGATCGGGAGATGACATTCCGCGCCTCCGCATATCCGCCTTACTCTCGATCTGTATCTGTCCGTGACCGGTGTAGTCGTAGCGCAGACCCATCAGCTGCGCCTTCAGCGTTTCGTCTCTCGGCAGCGTAATAGCCTTCGTGCGCAGTCGCTCACGAAGCTCCCAGTAGGTCTGCGCTCGCAGGTTCAGATAGAGTTCATTCTCCCGCGAGCCGATCGGACGCGCTCCGAACTGCACGCCCAGAATGCCCGCCAGTCCCGCTTCTCGCAGCCGGTCAACGACACCCGCACCGACCCCGACCTCATCGATTGCCACGATCTGCGCGCCCACTTCGATCGCCAGCGCATGCGTCCGCCCTGCAACTGCCATCGTGTCCAGACCGTGCGCCGCCATGATTCGCAGCACACTGCTGCCGCGCCGCACCGCCCAGACCGTCTCATCGGACCCGAACCGCGCGACATCCACTGCAATCACGCACAGTGTTGCTGTACCCGTTTCGTCTCTGGAGATACCGTTTTTGCTTTCCCCATTTTCGTCCTTTGCGTACGCAGCATTCCCTTTCCTATCGCTCTCTCCGCGCAGCATCGCCGTCTCGATCCAGGCAAGTGAACACAGGCTGTCATCGCCTGCCTCAGGGAACTCGCCCAACACACGAGCGCGAAACAGTCCGTTCGGACGGTAGGTTTTGCCGTGCCATCGGAACGTGTCCGCATCCGCAATCTCGGTTCCAGCAGCTCCCTTTCCTGCTTTTCGATCTTTCTTCTCTGCTGCTCCGTCCTGCGCCATTACCTCCTCACACCACGAAGCAATACGGTCTTCTACTGCCTCACGAGTCACTGCGCCCGGTATCTGCGGCACCCGGGCGCTGTGGCGCATGACGTTCGGATGCGTCAGCGCCGAAATCGTACAGGTTTTCCAACGGCTCGCCGTGAACAGACTATAGAAACGTCCCGATGGAGTGAGCGGGTTCGAGATCGCCAGCACGCGGTTGTTTTTGCCGACGCAAATGCCCTCGACCGCGTCCCAAATCTCCTCCGGTATGCCGCACGCCTCGTCCAGCACCACCAGCAGGTTCTCGGCATGGAATCCCTGAAAGCGAACGGGCTCGTCGGTCGAAAGCCCCATCGCAAAGTAGCCTTCCGCAATTTTGAGGCCCGTCTGCAGCAGGCGTCCCGGCAGACGCGCCTCTATTTTTGCATCGATTTTCGTGTCCGACCTCGTATCGAATAGAACTTCGCCACCCTGCTGCAGCGCCGCGCCGTTCACCTGCCGCACCCGCTTACGCAGCTCTTCCCAGAGCAGTGACTCCACCTGACGCCATGTTGGCGCGGTCGTGAGTACGATGCTGCCGGGGTGCGAATAGAGGAACCAGAGCGTCAGGTCCGCTGCCAGATACGTTTTGCCGACACCGTTTGCCGCCTTCACCGCGACCCGGCGGTTGTGCGCCAGAAGCTCTGCGATCTGCTCCTGAGCCCGCCACCAGCGCGACCCCAGAATGTCCCGCGCGAAGCCAGCAGGGTCATCAGCGTATCGTGTATACGGTGTGACAAGCGTATCCTGCTTCACACATGAAACTGGCTTCGGCTCTCCTTCTGCATCCTGTACAATGGTCTTTTTCACCGCTGGCTTCGTCGTTTTGACAGCCATCGCACCCGCTCCTTTTGCCCCTCCGGGCGGCATATTCAGTTGTAGCGCACAGAACTTATTTTCTTCTTTTTCACGCCTTTTCCCGGGAATTGAAAATGACTCGTCTCAAAGAAGCAAACATCTTTCAGCCCTCACTCCAACCGCTCCTCTGCCAGTAGCGGCACATCCTGCTTCGAGATACGACACGTTCCGCTGTGCGTCGAACGTATTCTGCTTTGCTTTGAACTTGTTCCGAATTTATCGTACCTCTTCAGGGAGCGGGGCAGATGCATTGCTGCGTTCCCGGCCGTTCTCAGCCCGCGCCGGCGGGCTTCGCATCTCCAGACCGGGACTTCAGTCCCGTGTAACCCCAACCCCGTGTATCGCCACCATATTTATTCGCGACGCAGGAACTGTTCCTGACAGTAGGACGAGCAGTATCTCCCACTTCCCAGACCGCGAACGAAATCCCCCTGACAACGCATGCAGCGCACCCTGCGATCTGCATCGCGACGGCGCGACGGACGGCGGTAAACGGAATGGCGGCTGAACTGCGCGAACGTCGGCGCACCTTCTCTGCAGCACTTGCGCAATGCCCGTCGCAGCAGCAACGAAATCTGCTGCTGCCGCTGTATGCCCGCCTCACGAAAGCGCGAGCACAACTCCTGCTGTGTCCAGCCCGCGATCCAACCGCACAAACAGAGGCGCTCCAGCGGCTCCAGCGGCGTCATCGATGCCAGAAACAGCAGTTCGTCCGCCGCCGCCTGCACCTTTTTTACCGACAGTATCTCGACCAGCAGTTCTGTGCTCGTCACGCATCGGTACTGCCCGCGCCGTATGAGCTGCTGCTCCGTGTAGCACAGGCATTCGGGGTCGCGCGGCAGATTCATCAGCAGGCGATCGGCAAACTCCTCGCGCGCCTCTTCCTCCTCCAGACTTCCCCTGCACCCGCCTCGAATCTGCATGAATGCGTTACCTGGAGTGGTACCGCCTCCAACTCCTCCACTGTATCCGCGGGCTGTACCAGTCCCAGTCTGCTCTGTCATCATCCTGCTGCCTCACTTTCCGCGCCGTACCGTCGCCATTTTTTGCAACACCGAATGTAAAACCGAATAGTATACGTAAGTCTACTATATTATAGTACACTACTGTTTTTTATTTGTCAACATAAAGAGACAAATAAATTGTGATGGTACTGGCGTGTCCGGACAGATGGCCTGGCACAAATTAAGGCAGGAAACTGGCGGGCAAAGCGAGAAGTACTCCGCAACGCAAATCTACGCCCAATAAACCCCGAGTTACAGATTTCGTAATACGGATTCCAAATCGAAGGAGATTCACGACATGACATGGCGGAGCAATCGGCGCGAGTTTTTGACGGCGACAGCGCTGGCGGGAATGGGCATTCTGACCGCGGATGAAGCGACAGCACAGGATGCCAAACAGAGCAAATCGCCCAATGAGAAGATCAATTTCGCCTGTATCGGCGTCGGCGGCAAGGGCGAAAGCGACACGGAAGACGCGAATCGCCTGGGAAGAGTCATCGCGATCTGCGACGTCGATGACAACACGCTCGCTCGGGCAGCGAAACTCTACCCCAACGCCAAACGGTACAACGACTATCGCAAAATGCTCGAGGAGATGAAGGGCGATATCGACGCCGTCACAGTCAGCACACCCGACCATTCCCATGCGCCTGCCGCTGCGATGGCGATGCATCTCGGCAAGCATACCTTCTGCCAGAAGCCCCTGGCGCACAGCATTTACGAAGTGCGTCGGTTGGGAGAGATCGCCCGGCAGATGAAAGTCGCGACCCAGATGGGCAATCAGGGAACGGCTGGCAGCGAACTGCGCCGTTGTGCGGCGCTTGTTCGCGCCGGTGCAATCGGCACCGTCAGCGAAGTCCATGTCTGGACGGATCGCCCGATCTGGCCACAGGGTATCCCACGCCCCGAAACGAAGCCAGTGCCCTCCAATCTGCACTGGGATCTGTGGCTCGGACCGGCAAAAGAGCGACCGTATGCGGACGGCTACCACACCTTCGCATGGCGCGGCTGGTGGGACTTCGGGACGGGAGCGCTCGGCGACATGGCGTGCCATACCGTCAACCTGCCGTTCATGGCGCTCGACCTGCGCAACCCGACCTCGGTCGTGGCGGAAACATCTGGAACGAACAAAGACAGCTACCCGAAATCCTCGCTGATCCATTTTGAGTTCCCCGCCAACAAGCTGCGTCCGGCGGTCAAACTGGTCTGGTATGATGGAGGCAAAAAACCTCCGAAAGAACTGCTGCCAGAGGAAGAGTATTCTGGAAGCGGTTCCCTGGTCATCGGCGATAAGGGCAAGCTCTATACGACCGGCGACTACGGCGAGAACGGCAGAATCCTCGGCGGAACCGGACTGAAGGATGTCAAGTTCCCTGAGTCTCCCGGTCATTTCGAGGAGTTCATCCGTGCGATACGGGGCGGCGAGCCAGCGATGTCCAACTTCCACGATTATGCGGGACCGCTGGCAGAGACGATTCTGCTCGGCAACCTGGCAGTCTGGGCAGACGGCAAAAAAATCGAATGGGACGCAAAGAACCTGCGCGCCAAAAACGCGCCGGAAGTATCGTCGATCATTCGACCGACGTATCGACCGGGCTACAATTTCCTTTGATATGAAGTCGAACTAGGAATAATAGAAAGAGCCGAAACGCAGTGGCGTTTCGGCTCTTCTTGTTTGGTCTGACTTTGTTGGTCTGACTTTGCTGGAGGGATTGTTCTGGAATGGCTGCGTTTGTCACTCGCTTGGGACGGCGGAGAAGAGTTCGAATCGATAGCCGTCAGGATCGGTGAGGAAGAGCTGGATCGGTCCGTCGGGGCGGGGACCGTGGCTGATGAAGCTGGTGACGCCGCGCCGTTCCAGTTCGGCGCGTGCCGCATAAGTGTCTGTCACCAGAAGCGCGAAATGATGGTGATGGCGCTCTCCGGGCTGGAGCGATTTATCCTCGACCAGGTGCAGCTCCTGATTGCCGAGCGCATACCATGCGCCGGGGAAATCGAAGGCGGGACGAGGGATAAGCGGCAGCTCGAGTATCTCGCCGTAAAAGTGCATCGACGCTTCGAGATCGAGGACATGGATAGCGACATGGTTCAGTTCATGAATTTTGAGTGTCAAGCCGATTCTCCTCAGCAGGTTGGATTTTGTGTGGTCGAGGTGAAGGCATAGTTCGCCCTGGCTCACTGAAATGCCTGCCTTAATTCTGGGATTTCGTGGGGCGCTGCAAGCAGCGCCCATTTATTGCATAGGATACGCCCTCTGAATAGGCAGAAGGGGAGTATGGAGGCAGATTCGGGGGTCCGTTATGCAGGCGGTGGAGCGGTGTCGGGGCGCAGCAGTTGGTGCGAATCGGTTTCGGCGGGCGCAGCATTTTCGGCGGCTCGGAGCAGGGTGTCCGCCCCGCTGTCGCCACTCGAAGCGCGCAGCAGAGTGAGACGTGCCGGTTCCTGGACGACTCGAGCGCGCAACGCGGGGAGACAGGAAGCAGCGGCGGCGCGAATCTGCCGTTGTGCGCTCGATCGGGCATGAATATCGGCGAGGCGTTCGATCAGGATGAGAGAGCGGCTGTCCCCCACCCGCTCGAAGGCTTCCATTACTGCGACTGCAAGTTCGGGATGCTGCCAGTCCGCGCCGCTCAGAATACGGCACAGGCATTCGCGCTGATCTTCGTTGAGCAGATGGGCGTCGGCAGATTGGAGGCGTGGAAGAAGGCGAATCAGCGCATCCGAGACCAGTTGGCGAGTGGGACCACTGGCATTGTCGAGGATTTCGGCGAGCGGACCGATCACGCGAACATCATCGAAGTGCGCAAGCGCGGCAGCGGAGGAACGGCGGGTGTTTGCCGACGACCAGGGCAGCGCGATACCGGCTGCAAGGATCAGCGCGTAGACGCCCCACATTCCGATAGTTGCGCCAAACGGATACTCACCGGTCTGGAGCGCGATAAGCAGTACGCCAATTTCGATGCCGAGGAAAACGAATGCGGAGCCGATACCCCAGCGTAAGGCGAGCCGCACCTGCTGTTTGTAACGCAGTGTCGCCAGTTTGAACTGCGCGAGCAATGGCTCGACCGATGCTGCTGAATACGTCTCATTCGGAACTTCCAGCACTACTTCCGCCTGCGGTTCCATGTCGGTATTATGTGGTTTTTGCTGGAGACCAGAAAGGTCGGATTGTGCCGCCTCGGTTTGGTTCGTCTGCTGTAGCATCGCGCTGCGCCTTCCCAACGCCCTCGACAGTTATGGGTGGACTTGAAAGCCTACCGTCTGATTTAGTATACGCTGTAGAGTGCGCGTCTGCGCCACAAGTGGAAGGAGGCCGGTAAAACGTTCCGCCCACCTCCGTCGAGGATGCGTCTACATCAGACCTCTGCCTGCGTTCTGGTCACAGCAATAGGCAAAAATCGAGAAGGAATCGATGCCGTTATCCGCGAAATCTCTGGCAACAATTGCAAACGTCGCCAGACAGGAACTCCATGACTTTAGAAGAGGAAATCGTCGAATCGCAATCGTATTTTCCCGACCCACCGAAGAACGAATCGAACACCTGCGAATGGATTATACTGCCTCTGCTACAAGCGTCAGGGTACGCGCGACGTGATATCGAGTCGCGAATGGTCGATCCCACCGGGCAATTTCCAGATTATACTCTTCTGCCAAGCGACCCCTCAGCATCCTTCTACCTGGAAGCCAAAGCATGGAAAGTGCCTCTCGAAGCTATTCACGCAAAGCAGGCACTCAACTACGCCAATCATAACGGTAAACGCTTCGTTGTGCTGACCAATGGACACGTTTGGCAGCTCTATGACAACTCGATTCAGGGCGTACTTGCAGAGAAGCTGGTGGATCAAGTCTCTCTACAGGATACCGCTCCGTTTACTGACTTTATGACGATCCTTTCGAAATCGGAGGTGTTATCCGGCAGTCTGGAACGGCAGGCACAACGGGTTATCGAACGCAACAAAAAACAGGCTATCGAAAAGCAAGAGCGTCTGCAACGTGAAGAGGAGGCGCAGCGTCTCCGTATGCGACAAACAGAACTTCGAGCGCTCCTCAGCAGCGCGCTTCCCGACCAGTTGAATGATCATAACAGTGAAATTAGCATTCTGATTACGCAGTGGCTGAATGCCAGAGATGAGTACAAATACCTCGCGTCTGAAACGCTTTCGGACTGGTTCAGAGAGATGCTTTCACAGCCGCGTCAAACATGGCAAACCGAGGCTGCGTCTCATGCACCACCACAAATACGTCTCCCCGTTCTATCACTTAATCAAGGTGAGAGAACGCTGACTTTGAAGGAGTTTGCCGGAAGTGCGATAAACGGACAGAAGATCAAACCTGTGTCGATCCAGACTCCGGACGGTAAGCAAATTCCAGTACACACATGGGCAAAATTTGCGGAGCAATCGGTTATTTGGCTGAGCCAGCAATCGACTGTTTTACCCGTTCCGTTCGCATCTGGAAGAAGCATTCATTGGTTTCTAAACGACGCACCCGAGCACAAAAAACCGTATGCGAGTCAACAATTCGGACCAATATCTGTAAAAGGCAGGACCGTCTATATGGATAAAGATCAGTCTCCAGAGTCGTACAGACGAGCTATCCATTCACTTTGTCTGGCAATGAAGATTTCACCCGAGGAGTTTCGCATCACGATACAGGGCTGATATGGCAAACTCGCTCACCTAGAAACGGGAGCGGTTGGAAACCAGATCGAGGAGCGGACCGCTAATTTTGTCCACGATGTCGTTCTCCTGACCGTCGGATTCCTTCGTACCTTTGTCCAGTTTATAGTGAATGTCCAGCTTGATATATTCGCACTTCGGGTTCATATATCGTTCGTCGGCGCGAAGCGTGAACCCGCCTCCATCCACCGCCAGCATCTTCTCTACCCCAGTCCGCGTCATGCCGATCCTGACCGCCTGCATCTCTTTGATGCGCTCCTCCAGCCAGGCGCAATGCGCGGCCGCCACTTCCTGTTGCAATTTGATAACCTTCGGGTCGAGGTGGGAGCTGAGCGGCAATCCTTTGTGCGAGGGGACAACTGACTGACGCTTTTCCAGCTGTTCTGGCGGTTCTTGTTTTTTCTGATTCTCTTGTGCGCGTAACTGTGTTGAAAACGCCGCGCCAATCAATGCCAGTAATCCCACGCCAATGCCTGCCAGTCGTCGTATCCTCATGATTTGTGCCTCCATGATTATTCGCTGGGATCAATGGACTTCCTATCAGCCAGCTCACCAATTGGACGAGACTATCCCCGGAACGTTACATTCAGGCATCCTCGTTGTGAAGGATTCCGTCACCCAGCCCTGTCGTGCGCTGACAATCGCCTTTCCCGGGCAGGCATCAGAATGGGATTTGAGTGCGGCTTTGATTTACTTCCCACAGGAAGGAAATCGAATGCCTGATCGCGAATACCAGCACCAACTTCCCGACTGGTTTTACTCGTTTGTACAACTGAATTCCGCTGACGTTTCAGAAGGATGCTAGACCCTTGTACCAGACAAAATTCACTCCTGCTGTGCTCGCCGCTTTGATCGGCGGGCTCTCGTTGATCGTCTGCGCCTGGCTGCCGACGACCGCAATCGTCCGCATCAAAAGCGCGAACCAGACGATCACCGTGACTGGCTCGGCGCGCAAGCCGATCCGATCCGATTTCATTATCTGGAAGGGGCGAGTCGCGCTCCGCGCCACCAATCTCAACACCGCCTACACCGATCTGAAGACCGGCATGGAGAAAGCGCAGCAGTATCTTCTCACTCAGGGTGTCAACAGCAATGAGATCACTGTGAACGCGATCGTCACCAAAACGCTCTATGCGCCCACCAAACGGAATGCCGACGGGCAGACAGACGATACCGAGGCGACTTTCCGACCGATCGAAGGCTACCAACTATCGCAGCAGCTCGAGGTACGCTCGGACAAGGTGGACAAAATCGGCGAGGTCGCCCGTAAGTCCACCGAACTGATCAGCAACGGCGTGCCGTTCGAGTCCGACGCACCGGAATATATCTACACCAAACTCAGCGATATGAAGGTCACGATGCTGGCGGCGGCTGCCAAAGACGCCCGCAATCGCGCCGATCAGATCGCCATCAATGCAGGGTGTCAGGTCGGCGGAGTGCGTTTCGCGAGAATGGGTGCGCTGCAGATCACACCGATCTACTCGACCGAAGTGAGCAGCGGCGGCATCAACGACACTACCTCGCTCGACAAAGACATTACGGCAATCGTCACGATGGGCTTCTCCATTCGCTGAGGCGTTCACGGATGGGTGACAGGGGGTGGGAGGCACGGGACCTTTAGAATAGGAACAGGAGAGACGGAAACTTTTGAACACGGGGTTGAAACCCCGGTCTGGAGATGCGAAGCCCGCCTACGCGGGCTGAGAACGGGCGGAAATGCCGGGAGGGTTGGATATGCCGACATCGTATATTCGTATGAACGTTCATTTTGTCTGGGCAACTTGGGATCGACAGCCGCTTATCGATGCGACGTGGGAAGCCCGGTTGCATGCCGCTCTCGCCGCACAGGGCGAAGAGATGAAATGCCCGCTGTTTGCCGTCAATGGCATGGCGGATCATGTTCACGTTCTGCTGCGAATGTTGGCAACCCTGACGCTGGCTGAGGTAGTTCAGCGGCTGAAAGGCACGACTTCGCATCTGATAAATACGGAATTCCACCCGCGTACTCTTTTCCGATGGCAGGCCGCCTACGCGGCGTTCTGCGTGGAACCGGAAAACGTCGACCGCATCCGCACCTATATTCTCAACCAAAAATCTCATCATGCCCACAACACAATCCAATCCGCCTGGGAAACTTCGGAGGAATAACCCTGCTCCCTTCGGAAATCCCGTCCGCTCTCAGCCCGCGAAGGCGGGCTTCGGATCTCCAGACCGGGGTTTCAACCCCGTGTTCACGCATCTCCAGACCGGGACTTCAGTCCCGTGTCTTCTATTCGTGTTCAACAGGTTCCGTGTTCAAATTTCGTCTGCCCAATTCATACTTCCAGTAGTCACTTCACGGAGACAGTTAGCATGGCATCGGAAACGATCCGCCTCGACGGACATATCATCGACTCGCTCACCTTCTCCAAAGTCCTCGACATCATCCTGCGTGAAGGCGGCGAATACCGTATCGTACGCTTCGATGTCGGACAGACACGCACCGACCCGAGCCACGCCGAAGTCGTCGTCAGCGCAAACGATGAAGCGACTCTCGAACAGATACTCCACATCACGCAGCAGCACGGCGCAGCACGATCCACGGGAACCGTACGGCTAGAACCAGTCGCCCAGGAGGGCGTCTTCCCCGAAGGTTTCTACGCGACGACGAACCTCGAAACGTTCGTGCGCGTCGGCGGCGACTGGATACCCGTCCGCAATATCGAGATGGACTGCGGCATCGTCCTCTCCGGAAACGGCAGCGATATCTCTGCCCGCTGTGAGCCGATGCACCACGTCAGGATCGGCGAGAAGGTCGTCGTCGGCGATACCGGTGTGCGCGTCACCCCGATCGAGCGGCGCGACCCGACCGACGCCTTCAGCTTCATGGGCAGCGAAGTCTCGACGGAACGCCCGAAAGAACTCGTCGTGGCGGCGATCGTGCAGGCGATGCAGCAGGCACGTGACGCGGGGCAGAAAATCCTCTTCGTCGGCGGTCCCGCGATCCTGCACACCGGCGCGGGGCACTATCTCGAAGCGATCATCAGAGCCGGCTGGATCGACGTGCTGTTCGCAGGCAACGCCCTCGCGACTCACGACATTGAACGCGCACTGTATGGCACCTCGCTTGGCGTGGAATTGACTACCGGCGCTTCATTAGCACATGGGCACGAGCACCACCTGCGGGCAATCAACCGAATCCGTGCCGCCGGAAGCATCGCCGCCGCGATTGAACAGGGCATTCTGACGAACGGCATCATGCACGCTACCATCACGAGCGGCATCGACTTCGTACTGGCAGGCAGTATCCGCGACGACGGTCCCCTCCCCGACGTGATCTCCGACGCGATACTGGCGCAGGATGCGATGCGTGAAAAAGTGCGCGGCGTCGGCGTAGCTCTAATGGTGGCAACGACCCTGCATTCGGTCGCGACGGGCAATATGCTGCCCGCCTCCGTCCGCACGATCTGTGTCGACGCCGACGCCGACAGCGTGATCAAGCTCATGGATCGCGGCACACATCAGGCGTTCGGTCTCGTTACCGACTGCGAGTTCTTCCTGAAAGAGCTGGCCGCCCGCCTGCCCGGAGTAACGAAATGAGCGAGGAGAAAAAACCCGCATTTACTCAGCCTCCTGGCCCCGAACATGGGAGCGCATCCCGCTTCACTGCGACTGCGGCCTCGTCGGAAATAGAGGCGAGTAGAGACAGTTTATCGCCTCGTGGTGACGCGGTAATGATGTGCGCGCCGACTTCCTATGCGCTCAAATATGTGATCAATCCATGGATGAAACTGGAGAATACGCCCGATCTCGACCTCGCCGCAAAGCAGTGGCAGGAACTCTATCGCACGCTTTCGGAAGATATTGGCGCGACAGTGCATCTCGTTCCGCAGGCGGAGGACTGCCCGGATATGGTGTTCACTGCAAACGCTGGACTGGTGCGCGGACAGACTGCGCTGCTCGCCCGATTCCGGCATCCTGAACGTCAATTGGAGGAGCCGCACTTCCGCGCGTGGTTCGAGTCGCAGGGCTATACTGTTCTCGCTCCCGATCCAGACTGGAACTTCGAAGGCGAGGGGGACGCGCTCTTCGTCGGCGATACCCTGCTCGCGGGCTACTTGAAGCGCAGCGACATCCGTGCGCACCGCTGGATTTCCGAAACACTGGCACTGCCGGTGCTCTCGCTCGAACTGATCGACGACCGCTGGTACCACCTTGATACCTGTCTGTTCCCGCTAACATCCGATACGCTCATTTACTACCCCGAAGCGTTCGATCCTTACGCGCGTGAGGTGATCTCTGGAAACTTCAATGCCATCCCGATCACCGAACCCGAAGCATTACGGTTCGCGTGCAACGCGGTTGTGCTCGGGAAAGATGTCGTGCTTCCTTCTGGCTGTCCGCTGTTGACAGCGGAGCTCGAATCGCGCGGCTTTGTCGTCCACAGCGTCGAAATGTCCGAGTTCCTGAAGGCGGGCGGCGCGGCGAAGTGCCTGACGCTTTTGCTCCGGTGATGCCTGTCCGTTCTCAGTCCGCGGAGGCGGACTTTGCAATTCCAGACCGGGACTTCAGTCCCGTGTCTCAGGCATTTCCAGACCGGGGCTTCAGCCCTGTGTCTTTTGCATATATTTCTTATCGCTGCTTCCCGCCCTGCGTCAGGCCGGTATCGAGAGCGGTCAGCAATGCCGGTCCGAAACCGTCCCCGTAAAATGACATCACGGCCTCGTATTTGCCCGCTTTGTACTGCATCGGTGTCAGACAATAAGCCAGCCAGCCATTCGTCAGCGCGACCACACACGGCATCGCATAGCCCGCTTTCCGTGCCGCAACTTCCGCCGCAAGCCCGATATCCCCGCTCGGCTCGCAAGGAAACCCGATCAGCAGCAGACTGCCGATGCGGACGAAGGTGAATTGAGTGCTGGCAGGCATCAGCCCGGTGACAAACTCTTTCGCCTGAGCGATCGTTGCGCCGAGCTGTCCCGCCGCCAGATAAAACATCGCGTTCGCCTTGCGCGGCGGCAGCGTCACTTCTGTAGTCCAGGTTGCGAGCGTTGTCGAATCATTCGCTTCCATTGTTAGCGTTGGGAGCATAGAATTGACGAACGCGCTCATTTTATGCCCATAAACCGTAACCTTTGCATCGCCTTTTGCATCGTCCACACCGTTTGGGGAGGCGTCGCCTTCCGCACCGTTCAGAAAGAGGCAGGGTGTGTTTCCCGTAACAGACTCGACATCAGCCGCCATCACGCCGGGCCAGTCGGCGGAAATCTGCAGCATCTTGTCGTCGTAGAGGGTCGGGTGCGCCGCAAAGTTCACGACCGTCGCCAGCGGAGAACCATCGATTTTCTGCACCGCTACGACTGTCAGCGCAGGATCCACGGTCGGATCGCCGCGCCGATTGCGGTTCAAGCCGACTGCGTTTTTGACCGTGCTGCCGATCGTTGCCGGAGTCAGATTTTTGTCCGCCGCGATCACTGCTTCTGCGATCTTTCCTGCCGTAAAATCGAGCAGTTTCGGATTAAAGGGCGTCCAGCCTTTGAGATTCGTGAAGGTATTGCCACTATGCATCGCCAGCGGATCGGGCGCGGAATGCGTATGTGTCGCGGATAGGAACAGGTGCGCTGTGTCCATACCGTTCACGCCGCCTGCCATTACCCGCTTCATCACTTCGTCTTTCACGTTGGTCGGGAGAAAGCAGAGATCGAGCGAGACGACGGCGACTTTCACCGCCCCGTTTTGCAGCATCAGTGCGCGTGCGTAGACCAGATCATGAACCCCCGTCGCAGGCGCGCCACGTCGTGCCGCATACCCGCCTAGCGGGACCGACATCGCCATAACGTCCGGCGTGATGCTGACCTTCGCCGCCCCTGCCTTCAGTTCCGCCTGAGCAGGTGAAATGCCCGTGCAGAGCATAGCGACAAGCAGCAATGCGAATAATCCAAAAAATGACCACGTCCGTCGCAACACATGGAGTTCCAGCGCCGCCTTATTCCTGATACCGCATAGCAAGCACTTGTTATTGATTGTCATTCGTTCCATACAGCCTTTCATACCACCTTAAGGATTTTAGTAAGCGTTGTGATTGCTTGATTGTCGACCGCAGTTGCCACACCAATCAGCACTCCTACAAATGCACGGAGTCTTATCTCCCTCCACTCCTTCAGGCTGGCGCTCATATTCAATAACGCCTCCATTCTTAAGATCGATTGCGAAATAAGGTAATCTGGTTGGCATGATTACCTTAACCAAGCTACGGCGCAAGCCGCGTCACTTCCAAAAGTTCACCGGTCTCACCCTGTGCGAGTATGACCAAGTACTCGCTCAAGTCACGCTT
>JBBQPY010000109.1:0-18261 GCA_038216735.1 Chthonomonadales bacterium | reverse complement strand
ACCAACAAACGCAGACCTTCGCGCACAACCTCGCTGGCGCTATGGTACAGGCCGCTTTCTACTTTGGTATTGATGACCTTTTCGAGTTCCGGCGTCAAAGAAACGTTCATGACTGAGAATACCTCCAGGCGATGTAGTAGTTGCTTCTATGATAGCAGGAATAACCAAAAATAGCAAATTTGGCTATCCATAGACCAGCCCCATTCTCTTTATGAAGAATGGGGTGTTTTGATTTAATGGAACGCATTGGGTCAGGTTAATGGAACGCATCAGTTCAGGGCGGGGCGGACGGGGAGGCGGACGATGAAGGTGCTTCCGTTGCCGGGCGTGCTTTCTGCCCTGATCTCGCCGCCGTGCAGTTCGACCAGGCTTTTTACCAGGTACAGCCCCAGTCCTGTGCCGGGAATGTTCTTGATCGTCTCACGCTCGATGCGCTCATATTGCCGGAAAAGTCGGCTGCATTGATCCTGCGACATTCCGACGCCGCTATCGCTTATGCGCACCATCACCCCATCACTGTTTTGCAGCGCCGTAACGCGAATATCACCGCCATCCGGAGAGTATTTGATCGCGTTGCTGAGCAGATTCGCGAATATCTGGCTGAGCTTGTCCTCGTCGGCATCGAGTATCGGCAAGTCGTCTGGCATGTCGCAGAAGAGCTTATGTTTGCTCGTCATGTATTTGTAGTAGCGGTGACGGCGTACAAGTTTTTCGAGTAAAACTTTGAGATCGACGGGCTTTAGAGCCAGCGAGAGCGATCGGCCAGCTTCGAGCCGCGAGACGTCGAGCAGTTCATTGATCATATCGAGCAGACGATCGGCGTCCGCTTCAATTGCAAGATTGAACTCTTCTTTCGTCTCCTCGTCGAGCGTGTGTTCTGTGTCGGCAAGGATCGTCTGTACGTAACCGCGAATGGTCGTCAGCGGATTTCGCAGTTCGTGCGCAACGAAGCCGATGAAGTCCGATTTGAGGCGGCTGGCTTCTTCGAGCGCGAGGCGGCTCGTCTCCTGCTGATGCAGCTCATCCTGTAAGCGCAGGCGGTCTTCGAGACTGCGGCGCAGGTTGTCATAGAGGCGCGCGTTCTCGATTGCGACGGCTGCCTGATTCGCAAAGGCGGCGAGCATTGCCAGGTGATGGTCGGTGAAGACACCGCTTTTGAGCCTGTTGTCTAGATACATGATGCCGAGCAGCCGTCCCTGCGCGATCAGCGGAACGCAGAGCACGGAGCGCAAATGCGTTAGCTGCACACTTTTGCGGGCGGCAAATCGCGGGTCTTCCATCGCATTGACGGAGACGACGGCCTGCTGCGTGTCCAGCACGTTTTCGACGAGCGTTCGGCTGATTTCCGCGCGGTTGTTTTCGTCCTTACCCGAAAGTGTATCTTCGAGCGCCAGCTTATCGATGCCGCGCAAGGCTTCGCCCCAGACACGCCCTGATTCGAGATCGACCAGCAGGATGAAACCGCGCTCCGCGCCGACGAAGGCGATGACCTGATCGATAGCCGTTTCCAGCACCTGTTTCAGGTCGAGCGTGGAGTTCATCAACTGCCCGAGGCGGAGCAGCGTCGCCAGATAATCGTCTGCGCCACCGGCGAGCGAAGTTCCAAATGAGTTGGAAGAGAGCATATTTGGGGATAGAGCATCGGGCATCGTCATAGAAACTCCTCGGCAATCAAGACTGCTGACAGCGCATGAGTATTCGACTGTTCGCCTGTAGTGATTGTTCGACAGGCGGTCAGAAAATCCTCCACACTTTTGGCGAGATAATACAAAGCTCACGTGCTTTACTTAAATAGTATCGGTACTATCGGCAGTTTTCGCTCGCCTGCTGCCAACCTCGATTTTACTCCAGCATCCGCCATAGGTCTTTGCACGGGACAGAAGTCCCAGTGTGGAATGGCGAAGCTCACCTTCGTGGGCTGATAGCGGAAAAAACGGAGAAAATCGAAAAAATGCGGCAGTTACATCTGTAGATAGCAGCCGACCGCGTTCGTATTGGAACTCTCCTGACTTTAGGGTTTCGCGCCAGCCGCTTTCAGGAGGCGAGTACAGTCCGTGCTTTCCGCACCTATCGCCAGTGAGAGCGCGGTTTCTCCATCATGGTTACGCTGATTGAGGTTCGCGCCGTGCGAGATCAGAAATTCCACATTACGAGCTGATCCGAATCCCGCAGCAATGATAAGCGGTGTATTTTTGTCGTTGTCGCAGATATTCACCTCTGCCCCATGTTCGATCAGAAAGCGCACTGTTTTGAAGTCAGATTTCCTTACCGCGATCAGTAAAGCGCTTTCGCCCTCTTTCGTTTTCGCATTGATAGCCGCACCGTGAGCTACCAGATAGCTGAGAATCGGCACATCGCTTCCGTCCCAGTAAAATGAATCGTTCAATAGCGATGTCCTCCCCTCCTTGTCCGTTGCATTGACATCGGTACCGCAGGCGACCAGCAACTCTGCGATCTTGACTTTGTTGCCGAAATCGTCGTTCATGCAGTGAATTGGGAGCTTACCTTCATCATTGCCGGCAAGCGGATTTGCTCCGTGGTCGAGCAGCGCTTGAACCGTTTTTAGCCTGTCGCGGGAGACAGCCGTCATCAATGGCGTCTGATGAGCGTGAGAGCTGTCCTCGGTTCGCGCTCCTGCATCTAACAGCGCGTTTACCACCACAACGTTTTCGGTGTCTCTGGGGGTATCGTCATCTGCATACGCTTCGTTGTCCCATGTGAGCGCTAATTCAAGAACAGTGCGCTTCGGGGCGTCCGTTTGATCGTCAGGAGCAGGATTATCGTGATTAAAAGCGAGGCGTATCTGCTGCCAGAGACTCAGATGCTGCTGAGGGACGTCTCGAATGTTGGGATCAGCGCCACGAGCAAGTAAAGCCAATACTGCCTCCGTATCATTTTTGCGTACGGCGCCGAGCAGTTGCATATTCAGATCGCGTTGCGCTTTCGCCTTGTATACCCAGCCGCAGAACAAGAATGCCAGAACGATCAACATACCGAATGCGACTAACACGGCTCTTCTAGTTTTCGGTTTGCGGCTAATCGTCGGAACTGCTGACATAGGTCTTTTCCCGTCATCAAATCTCAAAATGGGTAAAAAGTTCGGAACAGGTCGACTTTCTTGTGGGAAGAGGGCGCGACATAACGTTGAAGGTCGCAGCAAGCAGCGCCCCTACGAACGCTCGGGACATTATTCTTATGCAGTTCCGTTCCGAAACCTACCTGCGCTTACGCGCCCGCTGCGGTGAGACGCTTCGCATACTCGACAGCGTGGTACGTGAGGATGATGTCCGCGCCAGCCCTCTTGAATGCCGTCAGTATCTCCTCCGTTACGCGCTCCTCGTCGATCCAGCCGTTGCGCGCAGCGGCTTTGACCATGCTGTACTCGCCTGAAACATTGTAAACTGCGAGCGGAGTATCGAAATTGTCGCGCGCTTCTCTTAATATATCGAGGTACGCCAGACCAGGCTTGACCATCACGATGTCCGCGCCCTCGTCGATGTCGAGCTGAATTTCTCTCAGCGCTTCGCGACGGTTCGGCGGGTCCATCTGGTAGGCACGGCGGTCTCCGAATTGCGGAGTGCTGTCCGCTGCCTCTCGAAAAGGTCCGTAGAAACCCGACGCGTATTTCGCACTATACGCCATAATCGGGATTTCTGAGAAGCCATGTTCATCGAGCGACTCGCGGATCGCCCCCACCCTGCCGTCCATCATGTCGGAGGGCGCGATCATGTCTGCGCCTGCTTCCGCATAACAGACTGCAGTGCGGGCAAGCAGTTCCAGCGTAGGATCGTTGGCGACAGTCTGTTTTTCGCGATCGATGATTCCGCAGTGCCCGTGAGAGGTGTATTCGCAGAGGCAGACGTCGGGCACAATGAGGAGCGAGTCGCCGATCGTATGGCGCACCGCTCGAATCGCCCTCGGCACAATGCCGTCGTTGGCATAGCCTTCGCTCCCGACTTCATCTTTTTCCGCCGGAATTCCGAAAATCATGATCGCGGGCAGACCGAGTTTCGCGATCTCATCCACTTCGCGGCAGAGATCATCGAGTGCATAACGAAAAACGCCGGGCATCGAGGGAATTTCGGTAGTCTGACTTTCCGTAGTGACGAACATTGGATAGAGCAGGTCGTTTTTAGTGACGGTCGTTTCGCGCACGAGCCGACGCATCGCCGGACTGCTGCGTAGCCTTCGTGGACGATCGATCAAATCTCGCATCGTGGTTACCTCTCCGTTTTGTGAATCGAGATGGGTCGTTCAAGTGAACTGGAATGAATCAAAGACAAAAGACGCGCCCGCTAGCAGGCGCGTTTGTAGTGTAGTACGGAAGCTGTGCGGTGAAAAGATACAAAAATTACCGGCTATTTTCGGGGGGAGCAAAATGCGCTTCGATTGCGGCGAGCAGTCCGGGGATAGTATGTTCTGCAGCGACGATCTGTGCCGGAATACCGAATTCGCGGAGTGTGTCGGCGGTAATCGGACCGATCGCGGCGATCAGCGTCTGCCCTATCAAAGCGCGCAAACCCGTGACGTCATCGCCCGCAATCGCCTGCACGAAGTTTCGCACCGTCGATGAGGCGGTAAAGGTCAGGACATCAAGTTCGCCGTTCGCGAGTTGCGCTTTCAATCCTGCGGCATCGGAGCCGTCGTAAACGGTCTCGTAGACAGGCAGAACATCCACTTCTGCGCCGCGGGTCCGCAGTGCATCGGGCAGTATATCGCGGGCTTCGGCGGCGCGGGGCAGGAGCATGCGTTTGCCGGTGAACGCAGTTTCAGGGAACTCTGCAAGAATGCCCTCGGCAACCGCTTCTGTCGGAACGAAATCAGCGCGGACGCGGAGACATTCGTAGAGCGCGTCGGAAGTGGCGGGACCGATCGCGCACAGTTTTGTGCTGCCGAAAATGCGACTGTCGAGATCGAGCGCTGCCATACGAGCCGCAAGAACTGGCACGGTGTTCACACTTGTGCAGATCATCCAGTCGTAATCCGTCATCTGTTTCAGGGCAGCGTCCAACGAGGCAAAGTCAGTCGTCGGCACGATTCGGATCACTGGAAACTCGACCGGTTCGGCTCCTCTGCTGCGAAGCTGGTCGGACAGTGAACTCGCCTGTTCCCGCGCTCGTGTCACGAGCACACGCTTGCCGAATAGGGGACGTGTTGCTGGGTCGTCGAACCAGCGCAGTTTTTCACGCAGTCGCACTACTTCGCCGACGATACAGACCGCAGGCGGAGTCATTCCGGCGCGCTGCGCTTCCTCAACGATGGTTGCGAGCGTGCCGACAACTACGCGCTGCTGCGCCCATGTTCCCCACTGTACGAGCGCCACTGGCGTCCCAGGATCGCGACCCTGTTCCTGGAGTCGTGAGGTGATATCGGGAAGGGCTTCAACACCCATCAGAAAAACCAGCGTGTCTGCGGCATGCGCGATATGCGCCCAGTTTCGACGCTGCTCCGCCTGACCCGCTTCTCGAGTGCCGGATTCACGGCTGTCGTCACGCTCATGACCGGTGATTACGGCGAAAGAAGAGGCGGAATCGCGGTGCGTTACGGGGATGCCTGCATAGGCAGGAGCGGCAATCGAGGACGTCACGCCTGGCACGACCTCGAACGGCACACCGGCAGAGCGGCACTCCTCCGCCTCTTCTCCGCCTCGCCCGAAGACGAATGGGTCGCCGCCTTTGAGACGCGCGACGGTTTTGCCTTTGAGGGCACGGTCGATCAGCAAACTGTTGATCTCAGGCTGTTTCATTGCGTGCCGCGCGCTGATTTTGCCGACGTACACGCGCTCCGCATCCGATCGTACATAATCCAGCAGCGCTGGGTGTGCGAGCCGGTCATAGACGACGACATCCGCTTTCTGGAGCAGGTCGCGGCCATGTACGGTAATCAGACCGGGATCGCCAGGACCTGCGCCGATCAAATAGACTGTTCCGGGTTTAGTTGTCATTATGTGCTTAATTGCCGGGGTGCTTACTGGCTCTGTGCTGGCGGTAGATTAGTGCGGGAGTGATTGGAAACGCCACACAATGTATATAAAATCGAGATTGATCAAGGAAGCTATTGAAGGCCCATGAGATGCCACTCTGTAGCGGCCAGCTTTGGCGGCTGCATAGTCTTCAGGATAATACGCTTATATGTGCCGTCTCGCTGGACTTCTTCCTGCCATAATTGAATGGCATCACCTTTCAGGTCTGAATAAATACAGACCCAGCGCACGACTTCGTAGCCGCCTGTGATTGCTTTGACAATAAGCGCCTGGAATTTCCCCTCGCGATAGGCCTGGTCGGATAGAAGTCCATACCTACCAGACGATGGATAGCTACTATAGCCCACATCGTCTGCACCGCCAGTATCGGCAAAATTAGGTTTTATGTACTGGCTGAAACTAACAATTTCCTGTGGTGTAGTTTCTGCGTCCCAGTTATAGCAGTATTTTCGGGAGGTACGAAAGCGCACAAAGCGCATCGCTGCTTTCGCATCGTCTATATGCACGAGCCCACGGAACTGTTCCAGCGAGTCCGGGAAGAAACTTCCTGTTGAAGTCGTGACACGAATAACGGCTGAATTAGGCATCACGTTGGTATCCCTCTCGAACTCAGCGACTTCTGTGCCGGGGCTTTCGATCCCGAGATGAATTGCGCTGACAAATTTCCACTTCATCGTCCCTTGCATCTGGTTATCCGGTGAGCGTACGTTGCATCCCGTGCAGAGCAAACCACCGATGTACAGGGCAGTGCCCGAACAGGCTATTTTTCTGGTGTGTACTAGCACAGCCCGGCTGGCCAAGACTATCTGACCAGCTACAAGCCTGGAAAAGACGTAGCAGATTTGTTGTCTGGTTTTCATAGGCGCTCGAAACTATTTCTGTTCGCGCTCGATCCGACTGCTGGCTAACGATTGCTAGCCAACGGAGGAAAGGCGCATTGTCCAGCCCGCGTCAGAATGCTGCCGAACGACAACTCGTGTGCGCGTACTATCCGGGGACTTTCGAGGCGGATTTGGCACGGCGAACGAGCACGACAAATCGTGGAAGCAGAAGCACTTTATTGATCTTGCGAGGGTTGGAGAGCACGCGCCAGAGCCATTCCAGATGTGCCTGCTGCATCAGTCGTGGGGCACGCCGCACCATACCGGAGAGCACATCCAATGTGCCGCCGACCCCGATCATCACCGGCACCTGAATTTTGTCACGATGTTTTGCAATCCATTTCTCCTGCTTCGGAATACCCATCGCGACACACAAAATATCGGGCTTTGCAGCACAGATCGTATCGAGGATGCCAGCGATTTCCGACTCGCCAAAATAACCATCGCGGGTTCCGATGATCTGCGTGCCGGGATAACGACTACGCATTCTCTCCGCCGCTTTTTCGGCGACACCGGGCGCGGCGCCGAGAAAATATATTCGGTAGCCCCGCGTCGCCGAGAGCGCACACAAGTTTTCGACGATATCGACGCCCGATACACGCCCGCTGAGCGTGGAGCCCTGACGCCGCGCCGCCCATATGATGCCGACGCTATCGGGCGTGATCAGGTCTGCATTCAAAATGATCTCTCGTAGATCGGCGTCTTCCTGTGCCATCACGAGCATCGAAGAGTCTGCCGTGACAATGTGACGGGGCGTTCGGCCACCGATAAAATCGTCGATCGTTGCGAGTGCCGAATCCATGTCTACAGGATGTACCGGCAGATCGAGAATGTGAACGGGTGGGGGCACGTTTTTCATTTGTCCTGGCATTGCTGTTGTAAAAGGATGTCTGGAATCCGCTTGAAAAATCGATAACGCTGTCTGGAAGTGATACGATACTGCCGCTTCTCCGCTCAACAATGGTGGTTCATATGTCATTGCTTCGTACGCAGACGAAGCGGATTGGTGTACAATAGAGGATGTTTCCGCAATGACTCACAGCAAGCAAATTGTGAGTGTGGAATGATATTTGGTTCAATTATACCTTAGATGCGCCCAGGTTTACGCCGTGGAATCCAGCACTTTCCACCGGGTATTCAGCAACGAAATGGTCCTCTAGTCTGCCGGCAAGCAGACAAAAGGCAGTGTAGAGAAAATGTGAGGCTCGATATTGGTCAGTTCGCGTCGTCTAGCCCGTGAGTGGGCATTAAAAATCTTATATCAGAAAGATGTTGGCAAATCGACTCTCGCCGAAGCAGCCGATGCCGCAATGGAGCGGATGCGTATAGAGTTCGTGCAGCGCGGCTCGCGCAGTGCAAGCGGCAGCACTGCAGAGCAGATTTGCCTCGACTACATCACCTCCGCGCTCGTCGACACGCTTCCTTCCCTGCGGCGTCCTTTTTTGCTGGCAGTCACTGAGATCGTGCGGCGACTGTTCATTGAGGCGACGTACTGGCAGGAACTCCGCTTTGAAGTCTCGTTCAAGAGCCAGGCGCCGGGTGTTGCGCTTCGCCCGCCACGACTGCGAACGCCGCAGTCAGACGCCTATTTTCTTCCTGCTTCAGAAAGCGCGGATCCGTTGGCTCCACTGCTGGTAAAACTGACAGTTAGTGAGCGACGGCAGCTACGCAAATTCGTAGAAGACGCGCGCGTCGCGGGTATGTTTCCGCCTGCGAAAAATGTGCTGTTTCCACAGCCTGCCGAGAGCGGAAACGACTCCGAGAGCGGAACCTCTGTCTCAGTCCGGGAGTTACTGAAAGAAGGTGGGCAGCCACAGCGATCGATTGGCAGATCAAGCAGCAGCGTGTCAGAGACCTTCGGCCACGAGAATAACAAATCAAATGATGCAAAAAGGCTGTCACTACGTCAGTTGCTCGAACCGGAAATGCGGCACGATGCTCTGCGAAATGCGAAGCGAATCGCTTCTGGCAGACCGCTCGGAGCTTCACCGGATGCCGTGCAGCAGTACATCAATGGCGCGCGAGAAACGCTTAACGCCCGCAATGATGAACGCTGGCAGAAAGTGGCAGAAGTCGTCCAGAAGCAGACGAGCGACTGGCTTGGCACCGCCGCTTTCACCATGAAGCTGATACACGGCACACTCGCGCATCAGCAGGAAGTGGACAGTAAACTCGAAGCGCTCTCCGAGGGCTGGCGGCTCGAGAGACAGGTCGCCGTGGACCGAAATATCATGCGGCTCGCCGGCTATGAGATGCTTTTCCTGCCAGGTATCCCGACCGGCGCGTCGGTGAACGAAGCAGTCGAACTCGCAAAAAAGTACAGCACAACCGAATCCGGACGCTTCGTCAATGGCGTGCTCGGATCGCTCGCAGTCCAGGTCGGCGATAAGCTCGCGACCGCCGACACCGAAAACGACATCGAGTCGGGCGGACAGGACATCACACTCGATCTGCCAGACATCTCCGAAATCGACAGTGTAGACGAGGATATACTCCCCTCGGAACCACTGCAAATAGCGGTGCGAGTATGACAGAAATCGAAGTCTCAGAATCCAGCAAGCCCGATCATAAGCACGACGGAAATAGCAGCGAAAAACTGGGACCGATACTGCTCGACGGCACTGCCACCGCGCGCGCAATACGTGCCGAGGTTGCTGAAGAGGTGAAGCGACTTCAGGCGGAACACAACATACGGCCTCATCTCGCCGCTGTCCTGATCGGCGCCAATCCTGCCTCAGAAACCTATGTTTCGATGAAGCAGAAAGCCTGCAAATGGGTGGGTATGGGCTCCTCTGTTCACCGACTCGGATCGGACTGCACACAGCGGGAAGCGGAAGAACTCGTGCGTAGCCTGAATGATGATCCGAAAATAAGCGGAATACTCGTCCAGCATCCGCTCCCGAAACACCTGCATGAACCCGCTGTCCTCGATTGTGTTTCGCCATCCAAAGATATAGACGGCATCAGCCGCACCAGTCTCGGCGGCCTAATTAACGGCGAACCGGCGTTTCCGTCATGCACACCGGCCGGAATCATCGAATTGCTCGACAGATACGGGCTGACGATCGAAGGAAAAACTGCAGTCGTCGTCGGGCGTAGTATCATACTCGGCAAGCCGGTCGCAATGATGCTGCTCAACCGAAACGCGACTGTGACTATCTGTCACTCGCGCACTCCCGACCTCGGAAGTTTTACGCGGGAAGCAGATATTCTCGTCGCCGCAGTAGGTCGCGCGGAGCTGATTACAGGCGCGATGCTCAAACAAGGGGCGATCGTGATCGACGCAGGCTATAACCGAGTCGAAGGACGCGACGGAGATGTCGGCGACGTCGAATATGCGTCCGCTATTCAGGTCGCTTCCCACATTACGCCCGTTCCCGGCGGCGTCGGTCCCATGACGATCGCCATTCTGCTTCGCAACACCGTTTTAGCGGCGCAAGGTCTTTATGCCTGAACTTTCTTGATAACTGTAGCCACGTTTAATGTCGAAGACAACAATTGTAGTATCCTCTAACAATAAGACCCGGAGCAGAGTTCCGCAGAATATGCGTACTTTGCAGCCGGGTCTAATTTTATTGACTAACCAGTGTAACTACAGTAGAGTAAAGGCACTTCATATGACCAGAACCTTCTTACTGGCCGACGTATTTCAGGCGCTGGCACCGAAGATAATGAATGGGGAGACTCGCGCCAGTACCTGGTTGGGCGTGAGCACCTGATCGCGCCCTTCCGGCGTCCCAACATTCGGGTTGTTGGTGTCATATGTCGGCGCATTGGGTACATCGCCTTTCAATGGCGCGACCGGTGTCGTCAGGTTGTAGAGGATATTGCGAACGATCGTCAGAATGCTGGTATGGCGCGCCTCTGTGCCTTGAATCGCCGCCGCAGTCGGAACGTACGTTTTCGTCCCGAAAGAAGGAATCGCGCCTAGATAGGCCTGTACCCCGGTCGCTTCCGCTTCGAGCACGAGGTCGAGCACGCCGCGTCGATCGAGCGTTTCGATACCGAAATTATATCTTGCAGGCTTCAGAGTCGTGATTGCATTCGCGCCGAGCGCAGATTTCAAAAAGTCGCGATGGGCTGCCTCGACAGGTGCAAACTTGGTGAGATAAGCAACGTCGATTTCCGATGAGGCGATACCCAATCCCGGGATTGTGATGCCGAGAGCATTCGTTCCACCCGTTCCGAGCCGCTGCAGAGCCTGTACATACAGGTTGGCTTCGAGGTCTTCGAGGGCAAGCGCGTAGTTCAGAACTTTGGTATCGGCATCTGCGCCGGGAATATCGGCAAATGTAAGTGCGGGCGAGACAGCACGCGCCGCTTTCGGAGCGAACAGTCCTGCGGCAACCAGACCAGCCGCTGTGAGCGCCGCGCCGTTAGCGAACTTGCGTCCGCTTGCCGGAGAAGTTTCAGTAGCTATATTAGGCATCTTGATTTCCTTGTAGATTTCTGTATCATGTTTCTGTACTATGTTTATTGATCAGACAATGCCGATCAGGACGGCACTGACTTTTACTTGAAAAAGGCTGAAGTTGCCGCTGCGAGAACCGTATTCGGGTCGAGGTATTTCTCAAATACGTTCGGAGCCACGGCGGCTGTCGTCACTTCCTTATCAGGTGTCGGGACTCCGGGGATTTGCGAGCTGGGTCTTGGGCCGGGGTCCTGTCCGAGAATGTACTCGATCGAGGCTGAGTGACGCGCTTCTGTCGAATAGATGGTCGCTGCCGTCTGAATCAGAGTAAGGTCGGTGAGGTCGCCTGCTGCGCCAAGATAGGCGCGTACGCCTGTCTCTTCCAGGGGCAGGATATTGCCGAGAATTGTGGCGATATCCGTTCCGGGGGTGCCATCACTCGTAGCGAACTTGTAGCCATTGGGGTTCGCTTTGGTTGCCTCAGCGCCTAATGCTGCGATCAAGAAATCGCGGTGTGCGGCTTCGACGTACGCAAACTGTTTCAGGTAGAGATAGCCCGCGGCGCCAAATCCGGAGGAGATATTGCCATTGCCTACAGACGGAGACTGGTTGTAAACTGCGGGATTTGCGTCTAGCCCGGTGCCAAGCGCACGCCCGGAAGCCGCATTAAGCGCCTGTCGGTAGAGATCTGCTTCGAGGATTTCAAGTGTCAGTGCAAAGTTGAGTACGACCTTGTTGATATCCGACCCCGGTATGAACGTGCGGTTGGGCAGTTGGTAGCGTGTGCTGTTGATATTGTTAATCTTGTTGTTGGAACCGCTGCCTCCGCAGCCTGCCAACAGCCCCGCTGCCGCAACGCCAAGCCCGGCGGCGCTCATACGTGTTAAAAATGCACGACGACTGAACTCGTCGCGAGCGATCTGCTCGATGTCCATCATGTGAATAGCCCTTTCAATTACAGTTCGTTTGCAGCCCAGAATAATAGGCGGCAGGTGCTTGCCAGGATCGCTCCCGGGAAGACCAGTGTCCCAATTTCGTTTTCGATATCTGTTTCTCATCACCGACCGTACATAGTACATACGATCGTAAGGTTACGCCAAGGTAACTGTAGTATAAACAGAAGGTTACAATCGGAAAATTAAATAGAGAGTGTGCGAAATGGGTACGGATGACGTTCGGAGTTTTGTGGTTAGCTTCACTGACGACTAATAAACTCTGTCAGGGAAGAAACCATCTATCGGGCGGGGTTTGTGCAGTATAGAACTGTTCCAGCCGGAAAGACCTCTGGTGTCCGTCCATGAAGCTCAGGTCGACACGCTGGAAATGCCTGGGTGCGGGTCGCGCATCGGCGGCATCGTTGAGTGGATAATTGGGCGCAGGCATTTTATAGCCGCCAGGTCTATCGGTTTTGAAATCGTC
The DNA here is from genome assembly GCA_038216735.1 of Chthonomonadales bacterium. Taxonomy (GTDB): domain Bacteria; phylum Armatimonadota; class Chthonomonadetes; order Chthonomonadales; family Chthonomonadaceae; genus JBBQPY01. Next base: position 5,567 of record JBBQPY010000109.1, on the reverse strand, counting down.
CTCCGTGCCTAATTCGCCGACCATTACTGTCTCAGAAGGGTGCTGAAATGCGGCGAGCGTCAGGATGGATGTTTGAAGCACTGCCGGATCAGTTAGATCGGGAAAAACGATTTCGTTTAGCCCATAAGAATTTGGACTTTTGCCCGTGGTTTGCGCTTTCGTGTCATCAGGACAGAGAAATATTTGCCTGTTTTTGATATACGGAGCAATGAGATCGGGCCAGAGAATTCCATCCGGGAGCGCAGAAGGGATAGCGGTCGGCGCAAGTGTCTCGTCAAAGTCTTGAATATACATCAGGATTCCCGTTCCGATCTGGCGTGTGTTACTGGCGCAATGTGTCTGGCGGGCTTTGGCGCGCGCCAGTGCCAGCACCGGAAATAGGATCGCCGCCAACACCGCGATAATCGCGATCACGACGAGCAGCTCAATCAGTGTGAATGCCGGACGCACTGTAATTCTGTCTTTCATCTGGTTTCTTTCGAGTCATATACATCATCCAACTCATATTCATCATCTCGGTGCATTCGATCTTGCGTCATATTCATCGGTCTTTATCGCACTCTGCCTAATCACGGCTCCTATCGAGCGTCTATGCGCCGCCGCGGGAATTGATGATCTGACCGGTAATCCAGCAGGCGTCGTCTGTCACCAGCCAGGCGATCAATCGCGCTGCGTCTTCGGGCATCCCCCATCTTGCCTGCGGGTGACCAGTCTGCACTGCCTCATAAACCTCGCGATTTGCCCAGCCAGTATCGGTAGCGCCAGGATCGATCGTGTTGACCGTGATGAGACGTGGAGCAAGATGCGCAGCAAGGCTGGAGGTGAGCTGATGGAGTGCGCCTTTGGAGGCGATGTATGCCAGCTCTCCAGGCATCGGTGCCAGATGCTGCCCCGAAGTGAATAGGATCACTCGCCCGCCCGGTTTTGCATCATCATGCTGCGCCGCGAACTCCTTGACGAGAAGCAGGCTGCCGCGTACATTGACGGTCAGATGCGCGTCGATTTGTTCTGCTGTGAGGGCTTCGAGCCCGCCGGAAGTCGAGTAGGCATGATTGACAACCAGAATATCGATATGACCGTAGGAGCGACCAGCGGCAGCAAAGACGTATGACGGTGCCTCGGGATCGGCGAAGTCTGCCTCTATCTCCTCGATACGAGTTCCATGCCGCCTCAGCTCGTCCATAAGAGGTTTTGTCCCTCCGGGATCCGCGTTCCAGGGCTGCCGTGCATCGTAGGGAGTGAAGCCATGACAGAATATATCCGCCCCCATCGCTGCGAGTCGGTCAGCTATTGCGAATCCAATGCCTTTTCGTCGGCTCACTCCCGTTACGAGAGCAACACGACCAGTTAGAACACGCTCCATATGTTTTCCGCTCTATTCGGGTTTATTCTTCTAAATTACTGATCATTCACCCTCACCCAACCCCGCTTCCCGAAGGTTCTGGAGGAGGGGGAGGAAATACAATTGCCGTCTGCTAGTGAGAGGTATAAGGCGAAGTGAATAGTTACCTGAATTATTCTAGGGCAGGCTGTCGGGACTTCCAAATCGCGCGAAGGGGTACATCCTCATCATGGGGCAGATAGTAGCCGAGCTGCGTTTTCGTGTCTCCGAGCAGTTGGCGGCGAAGTGGGCTGCATCGTTCCAGCAGTTCCGTCGGCATGGTGATATAGTCCATCGGGCGCATCCAGCGATAGCTATAGCCGAAGAAAAGGCTCTTACGGATTATATCCGAAGTGTTCGGACCGACGGCATGCCAGGTGCGCTGTTCGAAGAGCACAGCGTCTCCCGGATTTGCGCAGATTTCAATCGCGCCGTAGGGGTCGGGGGCATCCGCTGCCTGAGCCGGTCTGCCAACGAGGCGGTTACTGCCAGGGACGAGTCGGAGATTCCCACGCCCGGTCTGCGAGAGGTCGGTGAGCCAGTAGGCGACCTTGATCAGCAGGCGTGGATGCGGCTCCTGCATCTCGGTTGCGGAGGTGCCTCCGTCGCGATGCCAGCCTTCGGCTTTCCAGTTTACATCGACGTCGGGCGGGCTTGGTGCGCGTACGATGAGATGTGAGGTGACCAGTTGAATATTCCAGTTGAGCAGATCGACGACGAGTGGAAAAGTGGTCGGGCAGTCGATCAATTCCAACAGCAGGTCGTCTTCGAGTATACAGTTACGTATCAGCAAGGCGTTCGTGTGTGTCAGTCCGCGTTCCTGAATCGTACGTTCGAAGGCGCGGTCGACGACATCCGTCAGCCTCGCTACGAGATCCGGCGTCAGCGCATTAGGGACTACGAGGAAGCCATCCCGCTCAAAATCGCTGCGCTGCTGTGCGGTGAGTACGGCCGGTTCCACAGTTTCCATCGGTTTTTCCTTGTTTATTATCACGTAACTATGCACCTTCACCACCCGACCCCCTCTTCCGATGCTTCGGGACAGGGGGAGGCAATACAGCTATTCCGCCTGTGAGAGCGAAACGGAAGGCCGGGTGAATAGTTACATTTTTCTATTTCTTCTACCTGGAGCATGATCGACTATTCCGCTCTCACCTCTCTTTACCCTTCTCCGTTCACGAACTTGTCCAATGAGGGGGATACTTCGCCGTGCCAGACCAGCGAGGTCGCGCTGCCGCTGCAATTGTAGGTGGTTCGGTTGCCCTGCCCGTCGCAGGCGCGAACCTGTGACGGCTCAGAGCAACAGGCTGTACATGCAGCCCACAGTTCTAAGTCTGTCCCTTATCGCACTCCACTCAATGAGTCAGCTCATCGGTGGCTTCACGGTTTTGCGCCTGCCTGTTTGAGCAATTTGACAATATCTGTGTGATGCCCGTACTGTGCAACGTTCAGGGCAGTGTGCCGATGCACATCCTGAAATTCAGCATGCGGATACTGATAATGGCAATGAGTGTTTACATTCGCCCCCTTTGCAATAAGCAGTTGAACGATCTTCGTGTGTCCTCCCGCCGCAGCCAGAACCAAGGCAGAGGTGTCCATTGGCTCGTTTTCCGGAAGTTGGTCATCCCAGTAGTGGAGCTGTTCGGCGAAGCTGATTGGATAATGCGAGTTTGGGTCTGCACCCTTATCGAGCAGTTTTGCCACAGCCGGATAGTCGCCTTTTTCAGCCGCTTCCATTAATCCATCCTGCAATAGCCCCTGCCGCCTCGCTGTGTAGAGGCTATATGACAAACCGATGGCGACCAGAAGCATGATGCTCAAAATCGATTTCGCATGCCAGTGGCTCCACCCGAGAAACCCTTTTTTACAACTTTGATTCAACGGAGTTACCCCATGTGAAAACAAACATTCGGGCCGCTGCCAACGCCTATCCATGTGGAACAGGCATTGACAGCAGAGGGGATACAGCACACTACACGCCCTCGAAGACCACCAGTTGATGCGTGAGGACTGTCGGAACGGTCACATGGCAGTATGCGCCCTGCTGATCGAATGCCAGAGTCTCGCCAGTCGGCGCGAGCAGCACACGTGACGGCGTGGAACCGGTACGCACCGCAAATGAAACGTCCCGCACCGGGACGGCGCTCTCGATGAACTCGTTGGCGGCAGTGCGGCGCTGTGGCTGGAAATCGACCAGATGCGCGACGAGACGCCCCTCTTTCGCCTGTCGAAGCAGGGCGATCTCCATCGCGGCAGAGACGTTCGCCCCGGGACGAATCAGCGGTTCCGGAAGCAGTTTCTCCAGCAGGCGGGCGATCATCTCTTTGTACACGAAGAAGGCGTCCTCGCGATAACCGCGGAATACTGCCGCATACAGATACGCGATGCTTCCGTCGGCAGAAATGGCTCCGACCGGGTGACCTGTGGGCTTATCGACAGGCGTCTGCGCGTGTGAAGAGAAGTGGCCGGGCGTCCGGTTGAAGTAGGGCTGCCAGACCTCGCCGAGAGTTTGCGCGCCTTCGATGCCCTCGACGTACGAACCCTCACGGTAATTAACAAACTCGGTCTCCGGCAGCCCCGCGCCCAGCATATCGCCGAGCTTCATATAGGAGGGCGTGTAGGGGCAGGCTTCGAGATAACGCACAGGGCTGTTCGGGAGCGTGAACTGGTGGTGCGCAAGGGTCGCTTCATGCGAGAAGAGTACTTTGCCGCCTCCCGCGAGATACGCTTTCAGCTTCGCCTGCATCGCTGCATCGACGTAGCCTTTATCTGGTATGATCACCACTTTGTATTTAGCGAGATTGTCGCGATCGGGCGTTTCGCCGTTCCACTGGTGTTTGAGTGCGGCGAGCGCGGCGGCAGCCCCTTCGATGGAAGCGTCGATTTTGACGGAGCCGCGACTATCTTTTTCGCCCCGCTCCGCGATCTCCTGCGTATCCGGAAGCAGCAGCACGGCGATGTCGGTCAGCGCCTGCGAGTCGCGGCAGTAGGGTTCGAGGGCTTCGACGGTGCGGAATGTTTCGCCAATCGTCTGGTAAGCGCCTCTATCGAGGGTGCCGCGCGGATGTAGTTGGTCGCCGATATTGACGACGGCTCCCGCCGCGAGCAGCGTGGCCGCCTCATAATCAAGTTGCGCCACGGTCTTCAAGCCGCCGAAATCCGCCCACGATTTGTGAAACCGCGCCGTCATGCCCTGCAGCGGGCGGTCATAGGAGCGCACGACTCGTGACCAGCAGGGAAAGAATAGGTAGCCCCACCCACCGGTGGTGAGCGACTCGATCTCTAGGTGCGTCAGAACATCGAGTTCGCGATGGACGTTGGCGGTGACACGTGAGTTGAAGAAGGTGGCGGCGTTGGGGCGCAGGTCGCGGCAGAGTTTCGCCAGCCGGGTCGAATATTCGCGCAGGATCTCATAGGACTGGATGCGGTGCGCCTCTTTGTCGGTGCGGTGGTGGCCGGACTTCTCGAGTCTTTGGATACATTTCTCGCAGTAGCAGCCTGGATCTGGCGGACAGTAGCACATATCGTAGAAGATGCCGTCGGCATCATAGTTCTTGAAGACTTCTTCGGTCTGCGCGGCAAGATAGTCGATATACTCTTTGTTGTTCATGCAGACCTGATACCAGCTCGCCTGATTCGCGTTCGGTCCCCAGAGTTTGCCGTCTTCTAGGCGGCAGATCAAATCGGGGCGAGTGAGACCGATGTGCTGATCGACGCGCGCGGAGATATAGACTGGAGTTGCGATGCCGCGTTTTTTGCACGCTTCGATCTGCGCGCCGAGCAGGTCGAACGTGAGGCTCGGGTGCATCGTTCCAGCCTTCGTCGGGTAGTAGCTCATTCCATGGTGGCATTTGCCGAAGAGGGTGATCCAGTTGACCCGAGCTTCGGTGAGGATATCGCCGAAGGTGTCGGCATCGAAGTCTGCGCCGACATCGGGTATTTCGGGCGAGGTATGGAAATCGAGGTGTATCTGTCTGTATCGGTCGGCGACGAGCTGCGCGGCGGTGAGCGGCAGGGCGGTATCGGTCATTGGGTTTGATCTCCGTCTAGTATTACAACGACGGGTCAGGAGGTGAACCTTTTAGCAAGCGAGCTTGCCGTCGTTTGATGTGCGAACGCTTGGCACGTTCGTTGCGCTCTTGCGTTCCTTGCAGCCACCGCAAGAGATCATCGGGCGTGAGACGCG
>JBBQPY010000108.1:0-18363 GCA_038216735.1 Chthonomonadales bacterium | reverse complement strand
GTATTTTGAGCACAGGACTTCAAAGCCAGGCTAAAAGATCTGCAACTTAATAATGAGAATGCCTGGCAGGCTGCTTAGCCTGCCGTGTACCTGAGAAGATTGAGTGTGAACGATTAGCATTAAGTTGCATTTCCCGCATTTCCTAACTAGCACAAGGCCCTAATGGTCTGTTGTTGGGGCGCGGCAAGCCGTGTCCACTTCGGACGCGGGGTTGAAACTCCGGTCTGGAGTTGCAAAACCCACCTTCGTGGGTTGAATACCCGACCTGCCGGTACTATCTCCCCTCTTCCCGAAGCTTCGCGAGAAGAGGTCGGGGAGGCAGGTTGCATTGTGTCCGAAGGCCACTTGGCACGAAGTGCCCATAGCGACGGACTTCAGTCCGGTGTTCTTGCAACGCCAGTAAATCTTGTTCCCTGTTTCCGTCTGGAGTTTTCGCGCTCATGCAGTACTATCTGCCGTCCCTCATAATCTGGCTTCCGCTGCTCGGCTTCGTGTTCAACGCCTTTTCAGGTCTTCTCATCAAAGACCGGATCCTGCAAAAGCGCGTGGTTTCGATCGTCGCGCCCGGCGTCGTACTGCTGGCATTCGTGATTGCGCTTTACGTGCTGGTCGCGCAGGTGGGTCAAGCGTCGAATAGCAGACTGATCGTGCCGCTGATACCAGGTATGTCGAGCGACGCGCCCTGGATCCAAATCGGTGGCTTCACCGTCAATTTCAGCCTGCTGCTCGACCCGCTTTCGATGCTGATGGCGCTGATTGTCACGGGCGTCGGTGGGCTGATCCACGTCTACGCGACCGGTTACATGGCGGACGATGCGGAACAGCCGCGCTTCTTCACCTACTTCAATCTGTTCATCGTTATGATGCTTCTGCTCGTGATGGGCGAGAACTTCCTTCTGATGTTCGTCGGCTGGGAAGGTGTCGGCACCTGCTCCTACCTGCTGATCGGTTTCTGGTACACGGACGCCAACAATGCGAAAGCGGGTAATAAAGCCTTCATCGTCAACCGCATTGGAGACGTTGGATTCGCGCTTGGAATGATGGCGGTCTGGAGCATTTTCGGCACGCTCTCATTCTATAACGATTCGCAAACCGGCGTGATGGATCTCGCCGCTAAACATCTTTATGGGATAGGACACCCGCTGAGCGGGCTTGCGCCGATCTTCGGAATGTCGGCGATCACTGGTGTCTGTATCCTGCTTTTCATTGGCGCGATGGGGAAATCGGCGCAGATACCGCTCTGGACATGGCTGCCTGATGCAATGGCTGGACCGACTCCCGTCTCTGCGCTGATCCATGCTGCCACGATGGTTACGGCTGGCGTCGTGATGCTCACCCGCTGCTCCTGGCTCTTCATCCAGGCACCACAAGCGCTGATATTTATCGGCTGGATCGGGCTGGCGACTGCCTTTATCGGAGCGACAATTGCGATCGTGCAGAACGATATCAAGCGCGTGCTCGCCTATTCGACCGTCTCCCAACTCGGCTATATGTTCCTCGCCTGCGGCGTCGGCAACTTTACCGCCGCGATGTTTCATGTCACGACTCATGCCTTCTTCAAGGCGCTGCTCTTCCTTGGCGCGGGAGCGGTCATCCACTCGATGCATGGCGAGCAGGATATGCGGAAGATGGGTGGACTGCGGAAATACCTGCCACAGACGTGGGGCGTGATGCTCGTCGGCGCAGCCGCAATCTCCGGATTTCCCTTTCTATCGGGCTTCTGGAGCAAGGACGCGATCCTCGAAGCGGACGCCCGTTCTCCCTTCGAAAACGGGTTGGTTTTGTATGGAATCGGTCTATTCATAGCGTTCCTGACGGCTTACTATATGAGCCGTCTGATGATGAAAACATTCTCAACGGACGCTCGCTGGACGGACGGGCAGCTCGTCGCGCAGCATCACAGCAACGAGGATCATGCGGTTCACAGTGCCGATCTACATGCTCCTGAAGCGGACGTGAATCTGCCCTCGACCGAACACGGCGCGTCAGGCGCAGCTGAAGTAAGCCACCAGTCTGCACATTCTGGCGCGGGAGCGTCGATCATTGCGTCGCCGCCTTCGATGATGATTCCGCTCTACATCCTGGCTGTTCTCGCAATCTTCTCCGGCTGGCTGGCAGTCAACGGACACCATTTCGCAAACTTCCTGAGTCCCTCCGTTGCAACGCTCGAAGTCGGAGAACTCAAAGAAGCAAACGAGCTCTTCTCGATGACGGCAGGTTATGTGATCTCGAGTATCGTAGCAATCGCGGGGCTTGCCCTGGGATATGTGCTCTACAACAGCAGACGCAAAACCGGTGAACTCAGCTCCGACGCCAGTAAAGCCCGTAATCCGATCTATCGCGTGCTTGAAAACAGATGGGGCTTCGACTGGCTCTATTCGCTTATCTTCATACAGGGTGGGGCAGTGCTGACCAATCTGCTCTGGCGCGTAGTGGACATTGGCATTATCGACGGAATCGTCAATATGACCGCAGGAATCGTTGGCGCACTTAGCAGCGTTGTACGCCGTATTCAGACGGGCTATGTGCGGAATTACGCGCTGATCATGCTGCTCGGCGTCGTGATTTTGCTCGCAGGATTGATTATAAAATACAGTCAATTGCTTTCGTTATAGTCCATAGTTGGTAACTGTTCCTCCCTGCTCGATGCATCGAATTCCTGTCCTCTCCCGAAGTTTCAGGAGAGGGGGTTGGGGCGGATAGTAGATTTTTGATTTGCTGCGCACGTTCGCAGTGAGGTGATGATGCCGGATACACAGGTCACAAACCAGATACCGAACCTGATCAGCCTGATGATACTGCTGCCGATTGTCGGGGCGATTATCGTGATGTGCCTGCCGCGCCCGCGCGATCTCGCGCCAGGTGAGGCGACTCTTTCTCGCGAGGACAGCGCGATGTCGGACGACGAGATAGACTATTCTCGGCAACTCGTCAACGGCGTTAGCCTGTTCTTTGCAGGATTAACGCTACTGCTTGCGCTGCTGCTCTTCGGTGGATTCAAGGGCGATTTTCTGCAAACGGACGCGCTAACCGGCGGCATCGGACGTGGTCTGGCGCGCAATATGCAGTTCGTCGAAGACTACCGGTGGATCGCGGTCGGCAGCAACTGGGTGCATTACAAAGTCGGCGTCGACGGCATCAGCCTGATGCTCGTGCTGCTGACCGCGCTGCTCAGCACGCTTAGCATCGTCTACGCTACGCGCACACGCGTCCGTCTCAAAGAGTTCATGGTCTTTCTGCTGCTGCTCGAAGCCGGACTGATCGGCGTCTTCTGTTCACTCGATCTCGTGCTTTTCTATGTCTTCTTTGAGACAGTGCTGATCCCTATGTACTTTTTGATCGGCGTTTTTGGCGGTCCGAAACGCAGTCCCTCCGCGCTTAAATTCTTCATCTACACATTCGCGGGCAGCGTCTTCATGCTCGTCTCGATCGTCAGCGTCTATCAGGTAAGCGGCTCGTTCGATCTACTCGCCCTGACCAACCATTCGACAGTTGCCGGAGCGACATTGATGTCGGCTGCGCCCCGCGCTCTCGGTCTGATGTTCGCGGGATTCGCGCTCGCCTTCGCGATCAAGACGCCGATCTTTCCGTTTCATACCTGGCTGCCGGACAGCTATTCGGAATCGCCAACGGCCGCGACCGTGATGCTCGGCGGCATGATGTCGAAGATGGGTACGTACGGGCTCCTGCGCTTTTGTCTTCCCCTTTTCCCGCAGCAGGCAAGAGATGCCGCACCACTTTTCATCGTGCTTGCAGTGGTCGGAATCGTCTACGGGTCGCTCGTGGCGATCATTCAGCCGGACGCGAAACGGCTGATCGCCTACTCGAGCATCGCGCACCTCGGCATCGTAGTACTCGGTATTTTCAGCTTCACGCGCATCGGTATGATGGGTGCGCTGGTGCAGAATATCAGTCATGCGGTCTCGACGCCGATGCTGTTCTTTCTCGTCGGGATGCTTCAGGATCGACGCGGCAGCACTCTAATTGGCGACTACGGTGGGCTAAAAAGAGTCACGCCGATGCTGGCAACGATGCTGTTGATCGCGACGCTCGCCAGCCTTGCGGTTCCGTTCTTCAGCGGGTTCGTGGGCGAATTCACCGTTCTGCTCGGCGCCTGGACATCGCGCACCGTCAGCCTCGTAGGAGGCTACTGGGTGACGGCATTTGCTGCATCGACAATGATACTTTCGGCTGTCTATATGCTCTGGTGGTACCAGCGACTGATGCTCGGACCGATCACACAGGAGTATAATCGTTCGATTCCCGATCTGACACGGCGCGAATGGGCAGTGCTTTTGCCGCTCGCCGGACTGGTGTTCTGGATCGGAATCGGCAGTGCATTCTGGACGCAGCGTATGGACACTGCGGTCAACGCGATGCTGCCAGCAGAGGGCGGGAACAACGAGCTGACGACACAACTGCTGGAGGGAGGGACTGCAGGCGCGCCCGACCAGCCAGTGGGAGCGATGCTGACCAAACTCTATCGCAGTCAGGATGGCGAGCTTTCGCCGCGGGAGCTACACCGCCGCCAGCCGCAGATAATCGTGCCGATTCGCCCGGGCGGTCCTGTTGGCGGACAGCCTGGTGCTGCATCGGGCGGACCTGGTCCAAATGCCTCTGCGCCGCCGGACACCGGACAGCTCTCGACTGGCGCTGGCAAACCTCCGGCTGATCAAAAGCCGCCCGTCGCGGGCGGTCCCGCATCGAAACCGATGCAGCAAGGCGCGCCGATCGACAAACCTACAGGATCAGTTCAAAGCAACGAGCAGCCCAATGCGATCGTAGATCCCGGCCCGCCTGCTGTGACTCCTTCAGCGAAATCCGACGCAAAGCCCGAAACCAAATCCGATAAAGTGATTCTCGATCCTACGGAACCTGCGCCCGTCGATCCTGCAAATCCGGGTGGCGCGACCGCGCCGAAACAGGGAAAATCGCCACGATGAACAACACCGATAGCCTCCTCGCGATACTTCCCGTGCTTGTCGTCATGGCGACCGGTATGCTCGTTCTGGTCTGCGACGCCTGCATTCCCGCCTGGCGGCGAGCGCGCGTTCTTACCGGAACGCTCAGTCTGTTCGGAATCGGGATCGCAGTCGTATTTTCAGTTATCGAGATCAATACGTACCATCCTCAGACTTCCGCATTCAACGGCGCAGTCGCTATCGATCACTTTTCACAAGCCTGTAACCTGATCCTGCTGACGACGGCGACGATCGCGGTCCTGCTCGCCCTCACCTATCTCGAAAGCAGAAAGCTCAACCTCGGCGAGTACTATGCGCTCGTACTGTTCTCAACCGGTGGTGCGATGCTGATGGCTGCTGCACAGGACCTGATTGTTCTCTTCATTGCCCTCGAAATACTCTCCGTCGCGCTCTATGTGCTGTCTGGATTCGCGCGCACCGAAGCGAAGAGCGAAGAAGCCGCGCTCAAATATTTCCTGCTCGGCGCTTTTGCGGCTGGCTTCTTGCTGTACGGAATTGCGCTGATCTATGGCGGCTCGGGAACAGAAACCACCGGTGGAACGACTAATCTATTAGAACTCGCTGCACTTCTGAAGTCGATTGGGCATCCGACCGTGATGCTGATGACGGGCGTTGCGTTGCTGCTTGTTGGTCTCGGTTTCAAAGCCGCGCTCGTGCCGTTTCATATGTGGACGCCCGATGTATACGAGGGCGCGCCGACTTCCGTGACCGCTTATATGGCGGCGGCAGCGAAGATTGGCGCGTTCGCAGCGTTGCTGCGGGTGTTCAATGCTCTTACGCCCGTCGCAGACTACTGGCTGATCGCGATACAGATACTCGCCGTGCTGACGATGTTCGGCGGAAATATTCTCGCTGTCACACAGGACAACGTGAAACGTATGTTAGCCTATTCGTCGATCGCGCACGCAGGCTATCTGCTTGTTGCGGTATCGGCGATGACGAGTGCAGAGGCGCACGATCAGGCGTTCGGCGCGGCGATCTTCCAACTGCTCGCCTACACGCTGATGACGATGGGCGCTTTTGCGGTGCTCATCTGGCTTTCGCGCGGCGGCAAAGATTATCAGACGCTCGATGATTTGAAAGGGCTGATCAAGCGCGATCCGCCCGCCGCTTATTTGATGCTTATCTTTATGCTGTCTCTCGGAGGGATGCCTCCGACGATGGGCTTCATCGGCAAATGGTATCTGTTCAACGCCGCCGTTGCCGCCCATCAAACTTGGCTCGCGCTCGCCCTGGCAGGCGCATCGATCATTTCGATCGCCTACTATCTGAAAATCGTCTGGACGATGTGCTTTCAGGAGCCGGATCGCCGATTGGTCGCAGACCGACCAAGTATGCCTGCAGGCGTCATAATCGCCTTGCTGATCACGGTGTCTGTCACCATTCTCTGCGGTGTGGTGCCGAACCTGATTCATCCGCTGATGGAAGCTGCGCACACCGTGCTGCGTCCCTGACATCACAACGACGGCAGGCAGGAATTTGTTAGCGCTCTGTCGGAATGTCAAGTTCGAGAGGCCGAGCCCCCTGCTGATCATTTCGTTACATTCGTCGGACAGACGTCTGCCCTGAGACAGCCTGCTTCGGCTATCACTATATCGATGCCAAAGGTTTTGCGCGATGAGCAACACAACACGAAGTGACATTTTAGGACGAATCGTCGGAATGCTGGTTTTTTTGATCGGCGTAGGTCTGCTGGTCTATGTGTTCTATATCGCCTACGGTCTTTTCACTGCGAAATCGGACGCTGTACTCGGACTTAATTTTACTGGCGATCCGAAAAACTATCCGGCCGCGATCGTGATCGGAACGCGATTCGGCTGGCTGCTGCTGCGTGTCGGGTTTCTTTTCGTGATGAGCATTGCGAGTTCACTGCTCTCACAAAAGGGAATTAACCTCTACTTCAGCGCAGTACAGGGTCACGCGGTCAACCTGACAGAAAAAAAAACTAATGCTTCAGCAATCGTTTCTGCCGAAGCGAGGTGAGCACTTGACCTGTATCTCTCGATTCACTCCTATAGGAGCAAGCCCCTCGCTGTTACGAGGGGCATTTTTGTTGCAGTAGGAGGCGAAACGACTGCTTCCGACTGCGCGTAAGGTATATGTTGACAGACATGCTGCTGTTCGCAGCGTGGAGTGGGTTTTTTTAACCGAAGCTCCCTGGGAACGATTGCTGGCGTTAGCTGATAGCTAATTCATCGCCATTTCAGTGTTCCATTCGATTTCGATTAGCACAGGGGGATTCTGATGCCGGATGAAACACGCCCTATCCCAGTTGATGGGAAAGGCGCGGATCTGTTAACGTACAATAATCCTTTTCGATTGATCGAAGAGAACGTACGCGACTATGCGATTTTTATGGTTGAACTCGATTTGCGCATTTCGACCTGGAACCAGGGTGTCGAGCGTATTCTCGGCTATACTGAAGCAGAATATGTCGGGATGCCGCTGCTGGCTATTTTTACTCAGGAAGACCAGCAGAACGGGCGCTTCGAGCGTGAGGTGGAAACCGCCAGAACTGCCGGACGTGCTGAAGACGTACGATGGCACGTTAAGAAGGACGGCTCGCGATTCTGGGCCAACGGGATTTTGACCGCGTTGCGCGATGAGCAGGGCAAACTCTGCGGCTACGTTAAAATACTACAGGACTTTACGCTCCGCAAGCGGCAGGATGATGAACTGCAAATTCGCCAGACCCAAATCGAGCAGCTCAATGCCCGGCTGCGCCTGGCGATGGCAGAGACACATCACAGGGTCAAAAATAACCTTCAAGTAATCGCCGCGCTTGTCGATATGAAACTGATGCATGCGGAGGAGTTGATTCCGTCGTCGGAATTGCGCAGGATCGGGGAGCACATCCGCAGCCTCGCGGCAATTCATGATCTGCTTACAGAGCGGGTTCGAACCGACCTCACTTCAGATGCCATTCCTGTCCGGAACGCCCTCGACAAACTTCTGCCGCTGCTGTCTAATATGGAGGGAGCGCGCGAATTGAAGTGGGATATCGCTGATATCCAACTCCCAACCAATTTCTGTACGGCGATCACGCTCATTACGAATGAATTGATCTCCAATGCATTCAAACATGGGAAAGGATCGGTCGCGCTGAAGCTTGAACAAAACGGAATCCTGATTTCGCTGCAGGTCGCCGATGAGGGGGGTGGATTTCCGCCGAATTTCGATCCGGGAATTGCCGCAAATACCGGGCTGGAGCTTGTCAACTGCCTTACGGAAATCGACCTCTGTGGGTCTGTAAGATATGAAACGGATCCCGCAGGCGGAGCGCGGGTAAGCGTCACTTTTCCGGTCAAAAACGACCCACTTCCGCTGTGAACTCTGCTCTCCACAAGCCAATGTCCAACCTGAAATCAGAAGATTCCGATTTTGCTAAAAATGTTTTTGCTGCGGCGCGGACGATACTCGCGACCGACTGCGGAAGCACGACTACCAAAGCAATCCTGATCGTTCGTCAACCCGACGGAACCTACCGACTGGCGGTTCGCGGCGAAGCGCCGACTACTGTCGAGGCGCCCTTCGATGATGTTACTGTCGGCGTCGTGAACGCCGTGCGCGAAGTCGAAGAGTTGAGCGGACTCACGATCCTGGGTACTGGAGGCGGAAAGCCGATGACGCCTTCGAGCAGCGATACGGAGGGCGTCGATCTCTATCTTTCGACCTCGAGCGCAGGTGGCGGCTTGCAGATGACCGTGACCGGCGTAGTCAAGAGTATGAGCGCGGAATCGGCACAGCGCGCCGCGCTCGGCGCTGGCGCGATCATCATCGATGTCGTCGCGGTCGACGATGGGCGCAAAGACTATCAGCGCGTCGAACGTCTCCGGCAGCTGCGCCCCGATATGATTCTGATGTCCGGAGGCACGGATGGCGGCACGGTTTCGCATCTGGTGGAGATGGCTGAAATGCTGGTGTCGGCAGACCCGAAACCGCGTCTGGGCGGCATTGGCACCGACGCTGTTTTGCTGCCAGTGATCTATGCGGGCAACCGAAACGCTTACTCTGAGGTCAGCCAGCTGATCGAAAACAAGGTCGCGCTGAGGCAGGTCGATAACTTGCGACCGACAATGGAGCGCGAGAATCTACTGCCAGCCCGCGAGGCGATCCATGACCTGTTTCTCGAACACGTGATGCAGCAGGCTCCGGGTTATAGCAAGCTGTCGACCTGGACGAGCACAGGCATCATGTCCACGCCGAACGCAGTCGGCAAGATTATGGAGACGATCGCTGCACAGCGCGGAATCAATGTACTTGGCGTGGATATCGGCGGAGCGACGACAGATGTTTTCTCGGTCTTTGGCGGCGTCTTCAATCGGACGGTATCCGCAAATCTCGGAATGTCCTATTCGATCTGCAACGTGCTGACGGAAGCGAAAGTCGAAAACATTCGCCGTTGGCTGCCCTTCGCGATCGAGGATGCCGACCTTCGCAATCAGCTTCGCAATAAGATGATCCGCCCGACGACGATCCCGCAACGACTCATGGACTTGCAGATCGAGCAGGCGGTCTGTCGGGAAGCGCTTCGGCTGGCGTTCGAGCATCACAAATCGCTGGCGCGCGGGCTGACGGGATTTGCGGCAGATAAGAATATCGGGAATATCTTTGAGCAGAAGGGTGGGGCACGAACGCTCGTGGATCTGCTCGCTCTGGATATGATCGTCGGCTCTGGTGGTGTGCTGTCACACGCGCCGCGCCGCGAGCAGTCTGCGCTGATGATGATGGACGCTTATCAGCCCGAAGGTTTCACACTGCTGACGGTCGATTCGATCTTCATGATGCCGCAGCTGGGCATTCTGTCGACGGTGCATCCCGAAGCCGCAACACAAGTTTTCGAACGTGATTGTCTGATCTACCTGGGAACCTGTATCGCGCCAATTGGCGTAGCTAAGGAGGGCGAGCCGTGCGTGACGGTGCGGTTCGGCGGGATCGAGGAGACAGTCCCGTTCGGCACGATACGTGTCTTTCCGCTCGGCTTTGACACGCGCGAGGGCGGCGATACTCCGCAGAGCGCTGAAATCACGGTAACGCCAGCGAAGAATTTCGATCTGGGCGCGGGCAAGGGTAAGCAGATTGTACAAATGGTTCAGGGCGGTGTCGCCGGCATCATCATCGATGCGCGCGGCAGACCGCTCGTTCTGCCAGCTGCCGAAGACGCCCGTATCGCAAAGATGCAGGAGTGGCTGAAAGCCATGAATCTGCCCTTCGAAGATAGATAACACGAATCTCGTCACTTGCGGAGAGTGCGATGGAACAGGTACCTGACAATTTAGAAGTGTACACAATTGCGGTCGAAACTGCCCCGAAGGCAGAGGATAATGCCCGCGTGAATGCTATCCTCGATGCCTACAATGTCAAGCAGATGGGCGCGAGCGACTACAAACCCCTGACGATCCTTCTGCGTGACGGTGAGAGCAAAATTGTCGGTGGACTGATCGGCAGCATGTACTGGGACTGGCTGTACGTCGAGACACTCGCTATCGAAGATACGGCACGACTGACCGGGAACGGCAGCCGACTGCTGGAAATGGCTGAGCAGGAGGCGATCGCTTACGGGTGCAAATTCGCCTGCCTCGATACTTTCAGTTTTCAAGCACTGCCGTTTTATCAGAGGCAGGGTTATGAAATATTCGGCACGCTCGACAATAACCCGGGCGAGCATAATCGCTATTATTTAAGAAAGGCGCTGATCCAGCCATGAGTGGAAATCCAGACAGCATAATATCAGATGCTAACGAGGACGTTTCCGGTACGAACGTCCTCAGTGGGGACATTCTGCAATCAAATCAAACTTCTGATGGCATTGCTCCCCGACGCCCTGAGCGCAGAGCAACGGTTCGGTTCGGGCTCGGACAGCGGCAGTTAAGCCGAATCACGCTATTCGTCGTTGTGCTGATCGTGGGCGCGCTGGGTTTCGCGGCTTACCGGATGGCGATGGGATTCAAATCGGATCGTGATGTCGTGATTGCGCGCGACAATATGCTCGCACTCTATAAAGCGATGCGCGGCTCGGCGCAGGACTGGGACGAGAAACTGCCGACGGCAGAAGACTGGACGGACAAAGTCCGCGGCTATCTGTCCGCTCCCCCGAACAAACCCGGCGGCAAAGAGTCCTATCTGAATGGTCCGGCGGATGCGGGAACCGTGGGATATGTATACAATGATCTCGCGGCCGGCTACAATCTGAACGGCGCGGTGACGGATATGTTCGGCAAAACGGTAGGAGCGAAGCAGGCAGAGCCGAAGTACGTCGTGCTGTTAATCGAGCGGGTTGGGGTGCTGCCGAACGCGCACGAGTTAATTCCTCCGACAGACACGCCTGCGGGTCAGGACGCTTTGCACCGTCTGCTGACCTTTCCGCACGGCAGCGATGACCCGGACAACGCGCGTACCGTTGTGCTCTATGCGAACGGCACGATTGAAACGCTCACCCGACGAGACACCAAACAGTAGACAGGAGCGTGCTAGCTTTTGGGAACAGCCTATACGCCTGGCTTGATCGTGAGCGCGGATACAACCATCGCGAAACTCCGTCGACTGCCGTTGCGCGGCGAGGTACTGGTGGATGTGGGGGCTCTTGTCTCGCCGGATACGATCGTTGCACGAACGTTGTTGCCGGGCATTATGCAGACGGTCAAGGTGGCGGAGCGACTGGGCATCGAACCGGGTGATGTTCCCTCCTCGCTGCATATCGCCGTCGGGGATACAGTGGCATGCGGAGATCTGCTGGCGGAGACTAAAGGACTGTTTGGGCGATATTTTCGCAGTGAATTGCGCTCGCCTTTCGCAGGAACAGTCGAGCTTTTTTCACCGGTGACGGGGCATCTCGGCATTCGTGAAGCTCCGTTGCCCGTTGAGAAAACAGCGTATATATCCGGCACGGTCTCACAGGTGCTTGTGGGTGAAGGCGTCGTGATTTCGTGTCGCGGAGCGCTGGTGCAGGGTATATTCGGCGTTGGCGGTGAACGGTTGGGCGAGATCGCGCTGCTGCCCCATCCAGACGATATGCTGACGGCAGAAACGATCACGCGGCAGTTCGCGGGCAAAATCGTCGTGGGCGGCAGCGGCGTTACGCTCGACGGATTACTCAAGGCGGCAGAAGTCGGGGCTGTCGGCATCGTCTGTGGAGGCGTTGTCGATGTCGATCTGATGGCTTATCTCGCTGCAGCGCTGAACCAGCCGGGCTACGACATCGGGGTCGCGATTACAGGGCAGGAGCCAATCCCGTTCACGCTGATCGTAACAGAGGGTTTCGGTACGATCCGTATGGCGGAGCGCACCTATCAGTTGTTTACTACTCTGGCAGGCAGAGTAGCGTCGATCGATGGCGCGACGCAAATTCGCGCCGGTGTAATACGCCCGGAAGTGATTATCCCACTGACGGACTCACTGCTCGTTTCGACCGCCGAACCGCTCGCAGTCATCGGGAATGAACTGATTCCCGGGACGTCGATCCGCATCATACGTGAGCCCTATTTTGGTCTGCTCGGCACTGTGAGCGCGCTCCCGATGGAGCTGACGCAGGTCGATTCCGGAGCGATGGTGCGAGTGCTGGAAGCCGCCCTCACCGACGGGCGAAACGTACTGGTGCCCCGCGCGAACGTCGAGATCATACAGTCTGTATGACGTGTAACCGCGGATAGAACGACCCGTCTGTCGCCGGTCAATATTCTCAGAGTGTTGCGAGAAAACTGATAGAAATCAAGTAGAAATTGGGCCGCTTTCCAATCTCAGATTCTTGACAATTCGGCGGACGCGGTGTATAATACGGTCATCGTAGTGCATGGTAGTGTCACGCCGAGATAGCTCAGTTGGTAGAGCAATGGACTGAAAATCCATGTGTCACCGGTTCAAGTCCGGTTCCCGGCATTAGTCTGTGAGTTGGGATTCCTTGACATTCGCTGATATTTCCTGTTACTCTGGAAATGTCTCATTTGTAAAAAGGAATCCAATGGTCACGCAAAAGTACTCCGTCTCCTGGGAAGAGGCTGTCAAAAGCTTCTTCCTCCACAAGCGAGCCACACGCAACCTCAGCACCGCGAAATGGTACCGTGCCTACACGACGATGCTCAGAATCTGGGCCGATCCCCAGGGCATTTCCCTTGAAGACTTTACCAAGCGCAGTCTTGATGCCTACCTCGCGCACCGTAGTGACGAGGGTAAGTCCCCGACCACGCTTCACCACGATGCACTGACTGCATGTCACTTCTTTGAGTGGTGTTCTAAGAACGATATCATAAGCCGGGATCCCCTATCCGAATATAAAGTCAGAAACGCCCCCAAGACCTACAAGTACCTCCCGACAGAAGAAAACGTACGGGGCTTACTTGCCGCCGTCCTCAACTTCCACGACAAGTCCCAGAACCTGACGTCAGCCCGGGGACATTCCGCGAAGAACCGTACCTTCCACCGGGACCGCACCTACGCCATCGAACTCGTGAAGCTCGATACCGCCTGCCGGATCGGAGAGATCATGAACTTCAAGGTCAGTGACTACGGGCGCACCGAAAAGGGCCGGCAGCTCACCGTCCGCCAGGCTAAGGGGCGGCAACCGCGTGTGCTTCCCGTATCATCGAGCTGCGCTGAGGCGATCGATGAGTGGCTCAAGGTGCGCAACCGGGTGTTGAGTAACGCGCCCGCAGGGCTGGACGAGGGATGGCTGTTCATGTCCGAGACCGGAGGGCGTGGAGACGAGGGCAACTACCTACGCGGCCTCAAGAAGGTCATTCGGTGGGCTGGCCTACCGGAAGAAATCAACAATCATTCCCAGCGCCGCTTCAGCATCACTACAAGCGCCAAGGACGAGAATGGGGGTCTGCTGTTCGCCCAACAGCAGGCTGGACATACGGACCCGAAAACGACGATGATCTACGTTACCCTCGATAGTGACTACCTGCGTGACCGGCACGAGAAGGTTGCTGTGGTCAAGGGCCTGCTCACAAGCACACGTGCCGTGAAGAAGCAGCGTCTGGTATAATTCCGCACAACGGATTGCCGGTTAAAGGACACCAAAACAACTCTCATCTACACTGAGTTAGATGTCGAATACGTCGCTGATGGCCATTAACTGGCAGTTTTAGGTTACTTGGTCAGTGTCAACGCTACTCAAGTCGCTCTAAAGGAGGCGCTACTTGCGATCTCAAACCACCAGGCTCTTCGCTCTGCTCGGTTTGCTGTGCGCCATCGTTTCCAGCGGCATGGCACAGCGCGGCTCCTCCCCGCCGCTTCTGCCCGATGGCAGCAAAACGCCCGGCGATACCCTCGCTGTCACCAGAGACGACATCTGCGTCGTCGGCTACACCAAAACCGTTCGCAATGTCCCCACAGCAGTCAAAGACGCTGTCTATGCCTCCTACGGCATCGTGCATCATGCGCCTGGTGAGTATGAGATGGATCATCTCATCAGCCTTGAACTCGGCGGATCCAACTCTGTCAGGAACCTCTGGCCGCAGTCTTACATAACCTCGCCCTGGAACGCGCATGTCAAAGACAAGCTCGAAAACAGAATACATGCCGATGTCTGCTCCGGCAAGCTCGATCTGAAAGCCGCGCAGCAGGAGATCGCTCGCGACTGGATCGCCTGCTACAAGCGCACCTTCGGCACGAACGCTCCGCTGACAAAGAGCGTGAGAGGACATCGGATATCGAGGGGCACCGGAAAAGCAGTCTCTCCGTCTGCCAGCGCCGGGCAGGTATGGGTCAATACCAAATCGGGCAAATACTTCCGCGCGGGCTCGCGCTACTTCGGCAAAACGAAAGCGGGCAAGTATCTAACGGAGAGTGAGGCGAAAGCGCAGGGATATATCGCGGCGAGAGGACAGTAGTGAAAGAGCATATTTCAGAGGTGAACTAATAGGAGCCAACAATGGGACTTTGCATGTATGGCTCAGCAGCCCTGACAATCGGATACTCTTTGTACCCTTTTCGGTTCGGGATCGCGTTCGACCCCAAATACAATCGCGCTATCGCGGTTCTCCTTACCGACTGGAAGTATCTTACGGCAGAATATTCGTGGATTAGGACCTGTAAGGGAGTCACCGCAGATTACAAACCATATCCGTATTTCGGTCGTGCTATTTAGAGACTGGTACGAGGCGGTTTCTCTGTTCAACGCCTTTATCGCAATCCTGTCATTCATCAGGAATGCAAGTTGATAGGGAAGTCACTACTGTTTTGCAATGACCTGCAGGATTCCAAACAGCCTCGTGAGTTCGGCTTCCTGCTCCTGCCGACAGTCAAGGCATTCAATGACTTATTGCGGACGCTCGACAAAGCCTTTTCGGTCAACATCGTCAAGAAGTCCTTTACGAACGAGGGCGCTTACGAACACGGGCAAACGCGAGAGGATGGCAAGATCGTCGTGTCCCAGAAGGGCCCTCGCTCGTTGTTATCAGAGTGGATTCAATCTGAGTATCGCGCCACACACTGAGAGCCGGTAAATGAAATGCTCGCTGACTTCCGAGAAGTTAGCAAGAAATGGCAAATTCCCGCCTACGCGCTGAATGCCAACCCCTTCGATCAGAAGTACATTCATGAACATCAAAATCTGATGGCTCGCACATTAAGTGCGATTCTCACGTTGAGCGGGCTGATTGCCGTCTATCCGAATGTACGTACTGCAAACTTTACGAACACACTTGAGAACATCATGGTCTGGGCATACTGACGACTCAGGTTTTACGAAAGGACACTATAGTATGGAGCACTTCATCGATGCCGACGAACGCTATTTTGTGTGGCTCGCCACATACCCAGAGGGCTTTGTCGTAAACTGTTACCGGAATCCTACCGCGAGTTATCTGATACTACACCGTGCTTCGTGCCGCCACATACAACAGCGGGAGGGACGCCGCTCGACCAAGGATTATGGAAAGGTTTGCGTCACTCAGGAGCAAATTCTAATTGACTGGGCTGCGCGGATCGGTGGAGCACTTACCGAGTGCGGCTTCTGTAAGCCATAGCTCTGCCAGTGGTAAGGAGGATAAGTGGTAGCGCACTACTTGGAAATCCGGTCTGTCCTATCTACGCGCTAACCGCCTTACTCATCCAGCAATAGTCTGTGGGAGGGAATGAATGCATCCAGTGCGAT
Source organism: Chthonomonadales bacterium (assembly GCA_038216735.1). Taxonomy (GTDB): domain Bacteria; phylum Armatimonadota; class Chthonomonadetes; order Chthonomonadales; family Chthonomonadaceae; genus JBBQPY01. The sequence goes on along the minus strand of JBBQPY010000108.1, from coordinate 2,286 downwards.
CCGGAGGGCGAGAGAAGAGGATGAGGCGGCTGGCGTAGGCACATGAGCGGATATGTTACTGGTTCTTTCGGCTGAACGGTTGACTGACCGCAGAGAACTTTTTGGTACATGAGGAGGCTTCCTAGAACCATTCAACCGAGGCAGATATCTTGTGCAGTCCGCTTCCTGTCTCGAAGCGAATCGACAAGCAACACGGTGGATGATGATCCTCTCTTCAGCCACTAGAGTATGTCGCTATCGATACTCTTCTCGGTTTCAATGCCACATTGGTTCGATTAAAAGCCTCTCGCCTCTGTGTCTGAGCTGCGCCGCCTCGAAGGTTTCAATGCCACATTGGTTCGATTAAAAGTTGTTCTTGCCCGCCGTGCAGATCAGGTTGTGCAGCACTTGTTTCAATGTCACATTGGTTCGATTAAAGGTATAGTCCGCCATGACCTCCTGATCGCCGCGCTTGACCAAGGTTTCAATGTCACATTGGTTCGATTAAAGGTTTAGCTGCTCGGCTTTCACTGCGCGCCATATCTGTTTCAATGTCACATTGGTTCGATTAAAGGTCGCGACCGGCTCGGGCACCCTCACGCCGCCGCCTGGGACTGGTTTCAATGTCACATTGGTTCGATTAAAGGCCAGGATACGCGAACCGCCTGAAAACGGCGATGCGCAGGTTTCAATGTCACATTGGTTCGATTAAAGGGTTTGACAGCATAGGTAAGAGAGTCGATGCAGTCGGGTTTCAATGTCACATTGGTTCGATTAAAGGCCGCCAATAATTCCGTTATGAACTTCCTGCTCTAAAGGTTTCAATGTCACATTGGTTCGATTAAAGGTTCGTATGGCGGAGACGCGGGCGAAGGCGCGCGCGCTCGTTTCAATTCCACACTGGTTCGATTAAAGGTCGTGCGCCTGGGAATGCTGCTGCACACGATGACCGAGTTTCAATTCCACACTGGTTCGATTAAAGGACCGTGACCTGGCTGCCGGGGCGTCGGTAGGGCGACTGGTTTCAATTCCACACTGGTTCGATTAAAGGTAGAGCATGTAATGAACTATCACTTAAAGGACAGTACGGTTTCAATTCCACACTGGTTCGATTAAAGGGATCGAAGCAGCGTAGAACATTCTTTTGTCGATTTTAGTTTCAATTCCACACTGGTTCGATTAAAGGTCCCGCCCGGCGATCCGAATGCGCCCGGCGCTCTACCGTTTCAATTCCACACTGGTTCGATTAAAGGTCCCCAAACCCTTACCTCCCCTGGTAAGCCAAAGCCGTTTCAATTCCACACTGGTTCGATTAAAGGGGATTGCATTAAGCTGTTACCTCCTCTTCCTCTGCATAGTTTCAATTCCACACTGGTTCGATTAAAGGCTATTACATACCGGTTGACGTTTAGATAAATCTGACAAGACAGTAAAACTCATTGCAATCGTCCCAAACCGATTTATTGATGAGTCGGGTACGCCGATTTCGCTGTACCGGGTCATCAATAATTCCGTCGCAAACCGACGATCTACGTGTGGAAAGCCGAACAAGTGCCTTTCTGGAAGGCGACAAGCCAACGGATTTTATCCAAACGTCAAATACCGGTATTGTGGGAAGGTTGCTTCTGTGTTTCAATTCCACACTGGTTCGATTAAAGGGACACGGAGGAGACTATTGGCTGAGAAGGTTTTCGTTATGTTTCAATTCCACACTGGTTCGATTAAAGGTGTCGCATTTGAGGAGGGACTAGCGCGTTAATCATAGGTTTCAATTCCACACTGGTTCGATTAAAGGGAGGGCAGGGCGGCGGCAATAACTATACTCCCGTTCCGTTTCAATTCCACACTGGTTCGATTAAAGGGCGGGGTCTACAGCGCCGAATGGCGACTATCTGCATTTGTTTCAATTCCACACTGGTTCGATTAAAGGAAGATCGTCGATCCAGCCATCGAACTGGCGAGCATTGAGTTTCAATTCCACACTGGTTCGATTAAAGGTAAGCTCAGTGTAGCCGCGTTGGTGAGGCGGGCACAAAGGTTTCAATTCCACACTGGTTCGATTAAAGGTCTCTGCTGTAGTCTCTGTTGTATTCTCTTCTGTAGTCTCGTTTCAATTCCACACTGGTTCGATTAAAGGTTTTACACTGGCTCGTCACCGACACACTGGGAAAATAGTTTCAATTCCACACTGGTTCGATTAAAGGGCATTGTACCACAGAGGCAGGGTCATGGTCAAACAGGTTTCAATTCCACACTGGTTCGATTAAAGGCTGCATCGAGGGCAACGAAGGCGATCAGGTAGGTTTC
>JBBQPY010000107.1:0-18800 GCA_038216735.1 Chthonomonadales bacterium | reverse complement strand
TTTATTGATGAGTCGGGTGCGCCGCTTCCGCTGTCACGGGTCATCAATAATTGCGTCGAAAACCGACGATCTACGTGTAGAAAGTCGAACAGGTGCATTTCTGGAAGACGACCAGTCATCAAATTTTATCTAAACGTCAATCCAGTGGCAGGGCACGGGAAATGCTGAAACCTACGCTGGAACGCGAATACTGGCAGGCGGAACTTGCCGGACTGAAGAAGCCGCGCGTACCGATGCTGCCGTTCGAGTCGACTTCGCGAGAGCTTCCTGAGCGGGTGCTGCCAGTCGAATCCGCCTGGAAGGGAATCGAAAGTATACTCGGTGAGATAATCCGAAGGTTCCATCTGAAATCAGATAAGTGTCTCGAATTCGGTGTAGAGTTTGGCTACTCGACTGCGGCGCTATCCTCCTATTTCAAGGAAGTGACTGGCGTCGATCTGTTCCACGGTGACAGGCACACGCGAAATCAGCAGGACATCTATGCAGAGACATCTGCGAGGCTGGCTGGTTTCGAGAATATCAAGCTCGTTCGCAGCGATTATCGCGATTGGATCAAGCAGGACAATAGCCAGTACGATCTAATCCATGTCGATATCGTACATACCTATGCCGATACATTGGCGTGCGGAATGTGGAGCGCACGACATTCGCAATGCACGATATTCCACGATACCGAGAGCTTTCTGGCTGTTCGGCGCGCGGTGAAAGACATTGCGCGCGAAACCGGAAAGACACTATACAATTTTCGAGAATCAAATGGTCTCGGAATTCTAGTTTGATTTCATTGGTCTGATATCAAATGTCGGAAGTCTGGTAGGGGGACAATGGGGTCCTCGACACAGCCATTCTTTCACACGGGGATTGCGTCTGCTTCGCAGTTTCCGGCGCTGATTGCGCGAATAATAGTATCGCGAACCACAAGAAGGAGCGCGATGCAGGCAGAATGAGCCTGTACATTCTTGGCACGCGCTGATCGACAGAGCGTGGCAGGGACGGCGAAAATGAGATGCGCCGCCCCGAACTATCACAACGGAGGAATCGATTTTTGGCTAAGCAAGCATTGATTGAAAAGCAGAAACGCAAACCAAAGTTTGCGGTTCGCGCTTATACCCGCTGCAATATCTGCGGGCGTTCTCGCGGCGTCATTCGCCGCTTCGGCATCTGCCGCATCTGTTTCCGTGAGATGGCGCACAAGGGACTGATCCCCGGTGTCACAAAGTCGAGCTGGTAAGGGAAAGGAACGAACCAATGGCATACACAACCGATCCCGTCGCCGACCTGTTGACCCGCATTCGCAACGCGAACCGCGCCAACCACGATGCACTGGAAATGTCTTCATCAAAACTCAAAGTCGAAATCGTCCGGATCCTGCAGCGCGAAGGCTTTATCAAAGGCTTTGACGTCGTCAAGCAGGCGCCGCAGGACAAGCTCAAAGTTGCGCTCAAGTACGGCACGAAACGTGAGAAGGTCATCACCGACCTCAAGCGAATCAGCAAGCCAGGACTGCGCGTCTACTGCAGCAAAGACGAAGTACCGCGCGTGCTGCGCGGTCTGGGAATCGCGATTATCTCGACCTCACAGGGACTGCTCACCGACCGCGAAGCGCGACGCAAAGGCGTCGGAGGCGAAGTTCTCTGCTACGTCTACTGAGAGTGTGACGTCACCGCCGATGGACTGAGAGTGAAAACTCCCCTCTTTTGGCGTATTGTCGTACGTCCTGCAGAGGGATGGAAATCTATAATGGGAAACGCCTCTCGCGCGCAGTTCGCGCCAAAGGCTCAATTTACCACTTGAACGCGAAAGGTTTCGATTATGTCACGTATTGGAAAGCGACCGGTTCCGATGCCTGCCGGAGTCACGATCACCCAGAGTGAAGACGGACTCACGACAGTCAAGGGACCCAAAGGAACGCTGATTCGCCGGTTCAATCCGGACATTCAGTTCAACCAGGAGAGCGGAATACTCAACGTAACACGCCCCACGGATAACAAAGAACATCGGGCGCTGCACGGTCTGTCGCGCACACTGATCGCCAATATGGTCGAAGGTGTGACGAAGGGCTACGAGAAGCAGCTCGAGGTTCAGGGCGTTGGTTTTCGCGCAACGATGATCGGGCAGACCCTGTTGTTGAACGTCGGCTTTTCACATGCGATCGAAGTAATGCCGCGAGACGGCGTGACCTTCTCGGTCGCCAACGATCCGCAGTCTCGTAACCCGGTGATTACCGTTGCCGGTATCGATAAAGAGCGGGTCGGGCAGACTGCCGCTGAGATACGCAAAATGCGCAAACCGGAGCCTTATAAGGGCAAGGGCATACGCTATAAGGGCGAAGCCGTGCGGCGTAAGCAGGGTAAAGCGGGCGGCAAGGGCGGCAAAGGCGGCGCAAAGGGCGGAGCCAAGAAGTAATCCTTCGGAGCCAGCAAAACGAACATTTCGGACGGGGACTCGCACCAATTTCTGCGTTTCCCCGCTCGTTCGATCGTTCATGCCCCTTTTTTATGGTATAATTACGCCTTGTGTGCGGGGCTTTGTCTCGTACCGGCAATTGCAGCGTTGGGTCGGCAATCCAACGCGAGAGGAAACCAGCGCAAATGAGATTAGAAGACAAAGAGCGGCTTCGAAAGAAGCGGCATAAACGCGTACGCTATAAAGTGATCGGAACCGCCGTGCGTCCACGCTTGAACGTATCGCGCAGCCTGCAGCATATCTATGCGCAGCTTATCGATGATACTACCGGACAGACCCTCGCCTCCGCTTCGACCGTTGACAGTACGCTCCGCACAACGCTCAAATCGGGCGGTAATGTAGAGGCAGCCAAGGCTGTTGGCAAACTGATTGCCGAGCGCGGCAAAGAAAAAGGCGTAGACGCAGTTGTTTTCGACCGCGGCGGCTACAAGTATCATGGGCGTATCGCGGCAGTCGCTGATGGCGCTCGTGAAGGCGGTCTCGTCTTCTAATAGACGTTTTATATACAGCAACAATTTAACCAGATCCTAAGCCTTCGCTCCTGCAAGCTTGCAGGAGCGAAGGGATGATACAAGCGATTGATCAGGGGAATGGTTACATAATTTCTGCAATTCCTTCGGAAGCGGCAGCGTTGCGAAGTCGACTTTCGACCGCTCCCACCTTATATCCGCTTCCGCCCTATGATCTCGAAACGATTCGAAGGAGCAAGCATTGGCGAAGATTAATCCGGACACGCTCAACCTCGAAGAGCGTGTCGTGCGTACAAATAAATGCCAGAAGACCACCAAAGGTGGTCGTAACATGAGCTGGTCGGCGCTAGTTATCGTTGGCGATGGACAGGGTCATGTCGGCGCTGGTCTTGGGAAGGCTCGCGCGATCCCCGACGCGATTCGCAAGGGCATCGACGCTGCAAAGAAGAATATCATTCTTGTCCCGATCGTCGATGGCACACTACCTCACGAGATTTTCCAGCATGAAGGTGCGGCAGAAGTAATGCTGCGACCGGCGTCGCCAGGAACTGGAATCGTGGCGGGCAGTTCGATGCGTACGATACTCGAACTGGCTGGCGTTCACGATGTGCTGGGCAAATCGCTCGGCTCCTCCAACGCCGTCAATATCTGCTGGGCGACGATGACTGCGCTAAGGAAACTGAAACGGGTTGAGGATGTGGCTCGTCTACGTTCTACCACAGTCGAAGCGCTGATGCCATGGATGAGCAAGCGTGAGGAAACAAGCAATGTCTAAACTCAAAATCACCCTGACAAAAAGCGCGATCGGCTACGACAAGTCACAGGGCGCTACGGTTCGCGGCATGGGCATCAAAAAACTGCACCAGAGCGTAATCCAGGAAGACAATGCCGTAATGCGCGGCATGATTCATAAAGTCCGCCACCTCGTCGAAGTGGAAATGGTCGCGGAAGAGGCGAACTGAAAATTATGGCAATCGGACTTCACAATCTGAAACCGGCGGCTGGCTCGACCCACCGACGCAAGCGCGTTGGACGCGGTATGGGTTCCGGTCACGGTAAGACATCGACGCGCGGTCACAAGGGTAACAAAGCGCGCGGGCAGATCAACCCCAACTTTGAGGGTGGTCAGACCCCGCTGCACCGCCGACTGCCGCAGATCCGCGGCTTTAAGCCTGTCAATAAAAAGCACTACGCACTCGTCAACATCGATAAGCTCGAAGAGATCTTCGTTGACGGCTCTGTGATCACTCCTGAGGGTCTGATTGCCAGTGGCGTGCTTCGCGATATACATGATGGGCTGAAAATACTCGGCAACGGTGAAGTGACCAAAAAATTCACCGTTCACGCGCACAAATTCAGCGCCACGGCGGAAGAGAAGCTCAAAGCCGCTGGCGGCACACTCGAAATAATCTACCGACGCTAGAACCCTTTCATAAGGTTCTATCGATCGAGGTCCCGATCCGAATACAGCGTGACGACACGCGACGGGTCGGGACGAAGCACTATCTCCCGAATGAGGATCAACGATGCTTGAAGCACTGCAGCGCGCGCTGGCAATACCGGAACTGAAGAAGCGAATTGGCGTCGTGTTGGGAATGTTCTTTGTGTTCGCTCTCGGCGCACACATTCCCGTTCCCGGTGTCGATCCAACACAACTGGCGAAGATGTTGGGACGCAATGCCGGCAACCTGCTTGGCCTTGTCGATATCTTCTCGGGCGGTGCGCTGAAGCGTATGTCTATATTCGCGATGGGCATCGCACCCTATATCAATGCTTCGATTATCATGCAGATGATGACGATCGCGATCCCGCACCTCGACGCGCTTTCCAAGGAAGGGGAGTCGGGGCGCAAACAGATCGCCGCAGTGACACGCAAACTAACCGTTGCACTGGCGCTCGTTCAGTCAATCGGACTGACATTCCTCTTTGCGAATAACAATGTGCACTTTACACTCTGGCAGCGTATTATCATCATAATTACGCTGACTGCTGGATCCTCTTTGCTGTTATGGATGGGCGAACAGGTCACGCAGAAGGGTGTCGGCAACGGTATTTCACTTGTGATCTTTGCCGGAATTCTGCTTAGCCTCCCCAATCAGGTTCGGTTGATGATCGGGCAGGTTACTGCGGGAACCGTTCCGTGGTTCAATCTGATCCTTCTCATTGTCGCGTTCGTTCTTACTGTGCTGGCAGTCGTTTATATCACGCAGGGTACACGCCGGATTCCGATCCAGCACACCAAGCGTGTCGTCGGTATGCGGCAGACACAGGCATCCGGGGCACCGTTCCTGCCGATCAAGGTGAACTCGGCTGGCGTTATCCCGATTATCTTTGCGATTTCGCTGATGCTTTTCCCGGCTACGATCGTCAACATCGTTCCTTATGGTCAACCCGGCGATAAGACCTTTATGGGAACTGTGAAGGACATACTGCTCAAGTTGCAGCCGAGCATCGAACACTGGTGGGCGATCCTGATCTACGCTTTGCTCGTTATCGTGTTTACCTATTTCTATACGGCGATCATCCTCAACGTGCAGGAGATGGCGGATAACCTGAAGAAGTATGGCAGCTACATTCCCGGGATACGGCAGGGCAAACCGACCTATGAGTATCTTGAGCGGGTCATATCGCGTATCACACTGGCAGGCGCAGTTTTCCTCGCGCTTATCGCGATCACGCAGTATATCGTTCCGGCGATAACCGGTTTCACGACATTCACGCTCGTCGGCGGTACATCTCTCCTGATCGTCGTTGGCGTTGCAATCGAGACGATGCAGGCGATCGAGGCGCAATTGCTCATGCGCAACTACGAAGGCTTCATCAAAAACTGATCCAGCAGTGCAAAGGCGCACAGCGATGATACTTGTCCTTTTAGGTCCGCCAGGTGTCGGGAAAGGCACGCAGGGCGGACGCATCGCCGTGCATTATGCGATACCGACGATCTCGACCGGCGCGATATTTCGCGCCGCTGTCTCGAAGGGCAACGAACTCGGTCGAGTCATACAGCGTTACAAAATCGAGCAGGGCGAGTATGTGCCAGATGATGTCGTAATTGCCGCTGTGAAAGCGCGTACGACAGAACCGGACTGCGAAAAGGGTTTCCTGCTCGACGGCTTTCCACGCACTATTCCGCAGGCGGATGCGCTGAACGATCTGCTTACGGAACAAGGTCGTAAGTTAACGGGCGCACTACTTTTTGAAGCGCCGATTGCAGATATCGTAAGGCGCTTCAGCGGCAGGCGCGTCTGCCCCCTCGATGGCAGCACCTATCATATCGAAACGCAGCCACCGCTCATAGCGGGCAGGTGCGACCTGTGCCAGTCTTTACTGATCATTAGACCCGACGATGAGCCGGAAATCGTGCAGCGCAGGCTCGAACTCTATAATGAAAAGACGGCTCCGCTGATCGCCTACTATCGCGAACGCGGCCTTTTAATGACGGTGGACGCTAATCTCGAGCCGGAAACCGTATTTAGTCATGTGATCACGGCGCTCAACAGCCTGACAAAGCAGTAAACGCAGTAATGATATAACAGAAGAGTTGAACAGAACGACACAGGACTGAAGTCCCGGTTTGGAGTTGCAAACTCCGCCTTCGCGGACTGGGAGTAGCCGGTATAGTGCTCCTACTAGGATTGCAGCAGAATCAGTAAATTTGATCTGTAATAAACGAGACAAGAGTTGGCTTAATGGTATCACTGAAGACACCGGCGCAAATCGCAAAGATGCGTGAGACAGGACGTCTCGTACACCGTGCAATCCACGAGACGGGCGCCGCATTAGTTCCTGGCATAACGACGGGCAAGCTAGAAGATATGGCATCGCGAATTATCTCCGATGCTGGCGGCAGTTCCCCGTGCCTCGGATACTCTCCTGGCGGACATCCGCCCTATCCGGCGTGGACATGTATCTCCGTAAATGAAGAGATCGTTCATGCGATACCGGGCAGGCGGGTAATACGGGAAGGCGACATCGTTACGATCGATATCTGTGCAGAACTCAACGGTTTCGTGGCTGACAGCGCCTACACCTTTCCTGTGGGGAAAGTATCTCCTCAGGCAGAACGTCTCCTGAAAGTGACCAAAGAGGCGCTCGTGCGCGGCATCGCGCAGGCTCGCGCTGGCAAAAAGATGGGCGACATTGGGTCGACCATTCAGCGGTATGCAGAAGCGAATGGATACTCAGTCGTGCGAGAACTGCACGGGCATGGAGTCGGAGAATCGATGCACGAGGGCGATTTGCAGGTTCCGAACTATGGTTCGCCTAATCGCGGGACACTACTGCAGTGCGGTATGACCTTCGCGATCGAGCCGATGCTCAATGCGGGACGCAAAGAGATCGCGATCAATGAGGATGGCTGGACAATTGTTACTGCGGACGGCAAACTGTCCGCGCATTTCGAACACACGGTCGCCATCGTCGAACATGGCGTCCAGATTTTAACGAACGGAGACTGAATGCCACCACCCAAGAGACCGGGAGGACCGCCGAGACCTGGCGGCGCAAGTGGACCTGGAGGAGCGAAGCGACGCGGAGGCGGAGGACCGCCCCGAGTTCCGGGGGGAGGGCCGCCTGCGCCCCGGAAGCCCGCGCCAGATGATGCGAGCGGTAAAGAAGCAGGGATTGAAGTTGAGGGTGTGATTTCCGAAGCATTGCCAAATGCAATGTTCCGCGTCGAAATACCCGTTGGCGAAAACAAAAAAGTCATCCTAGCACACGTTTCTGGCAAAATGCGGCAGAACTATATCCGTATTCTGCCGGGCGACCGTGTGCTCGTTGAGCTCTCTCCTTATGACCTGGAACGCGGACGCATCCGCTACCGCTATAAAGGTTAGAGACAAAAAAGCGCTTGAAAGAAGCTGCGGACGACGCAATGTGCGCGTTGTCCCGCTTTTTTGTGTGCCCGATCTCGTTCCAGCGAGGAAAATCGGGGTATACTAGAGGGCGCAATCGGCAGATCAGGCTGAAAGGCTTTGTTTTGCCGCGTCCGGCTTTTGGAAGGATACGAAAATGAAGGTTCGCGCCTCTGTAAAGAAAATTTGCGAGAAGTGCAAGGTCATCAAGAGAGAGGGAGTCGTACGCGTAATCTGCGTCAATCCCAAGCATAAGCAGCGACAGGGTTAGAGGGCAGTAAGCGGTGAGCGTATGCAGGCACAGCCAATATCGGCAAAACCCGCGCAGCGAACTCACCATCGCTGAACTTCTTACCAAAGGAGGCTAGTTTGGCACGTATTGCTGGCGTGGACCTGCCACGCGACAAGCGCATCGAATACGCACTCACCTACATCTACGGCATCGGCTTACCGAGCGCACAGAAGATCGTGGCGGAGATCGGCATCGATCCGACGACACGTGTGCGTGACCTGACGGAGACCGAAACCTCCAAGGTTCGTGAGATACTGGAGCGATCCTATCGCGTCGAGGGAGACCTGCGCCGCGAATTCGCACTCAGCATCCGCCGCCTGATCGAGATCGGCTGCTACCGAGGTATGCGTCACCGACGTGGTCTGCCCGCTCGCGGACAGCGCACGAAGACGAACGCTCGCTTCCGCAAGGGACCGAAGCGCGCAGTCGCCGGTAAGAAGAAGCTGAAGAAGTAGGGGAGATATGGCAAACAAACAGACGACAACGAAGCCCAAACCTGGGCGACAGAAAAGCAAAGAAAAAAAGAACATCGTTCAGGGTATCGTTCATATCCAGTCGACGTTCAACAACACGCTGGTCACGATCACCGACGTACGTGGCGACACGATCTCCTGGGCGAGTTCCGGCAGTGTCGGAATGTTCAAGGGGTCACGCAAAGGCACTCCGTTCGCCGCACAAATCGCTTCCGAACGCGCCGCGCGTGCCGCAATGGAGCATGGTCTACGTCGCGTCGAAGTCTTTGTCAAAGGACCTGGCGCCGGTCGTGAGACGGCGATACGTGCCCTGCAGAGCGTGAATCTTGAAGTAACTATGATTCGAGACGTCACACCGATCCCACACAACGGCTGCCGCGCACCTAAAAAACGCCGCGTGTAGTTTGCATTTACAACTCAAAAGTGTCTCATACATCGTATGATGCATGGGTGGAGGAAGCGGGTAAGCCCGCCGTCGGGAGACGGTGCGGCACCGTGTAAACACCCTGGAGCGAAGCGCAGGCTTCGATCTCCACTGTCAATTGTCGGCAACTGCGACTTTCCCGATACCCCTTTTCGCGATCGCTTACGAGACTCTCGTTCCTGATCCTCAAAATGGTTCGAAAGCGCAGACCGCAAGGAGCATCCGTTAACCAATGGCTGATAATCACGACCCCCGGTGCCGCCAGTGCCGCCGCGAGGGAGTTAAACTGTTTCTCAAGGGTGACAAGTGTTTCACCCGCTGTACCCTCGACAAAATGAGCCGCGACGGAAAGACCCGCTGGCGCGATAAGCCGCCGGGTATGCACGGTTCACCGACCTTCAATAAAAAGATCACGGAATACGGACAGCAGCTTCGCGAAAAGCAGAAACTGCGCCGCATCTACCGTGTGCTGGAAAACCAGTTCCGCAAGTACCTCGAAGAGGCGCTGCGACTGCCTGGGGTCACCGGCGAAAATCTTCTGCAGCTTCTCGAGACCCGTTTCGACAACATCATCTATCGGCTAGGCATGGCTCCGTCACGAGCGATGGCGCGGCAGATGGTGACACATCGTCACTTTACGGTCAACGGCAGACGCGTCAATATTCCCTCCTATATCCTCAAACCCGGCGATGTGATCGGTGTCTATGAGGGCATGGCGAAAAACGGCAACATCAAAGAGGCACGTGAGCGCGTTCACAAACGCGGACTGCCGCAGTGGCTCAATTTCAACGTTCAGACGCTCGAAGGGCGTGTCCTCGCAGTGCCATCTCTCGAAGAGATCAAGCAGAATGGCGACATTCGTGACATTCGCGAGCAGTTGATCATCGAGTTCTATTCGCGCTGACGTTTTCGGAATGCCGGTTCAGCACAGGAATGCTTACTATGGCTGGCACTGGCATTCAGAAACGTATACAGTACTGGCAGCGCCGCAAAGAAAATGCAGTGCGTCTGTAGTCGCTGACCTGCGCGTGTGCTATAAGGAGAGTGAGAAAAATGGAACTGACCCTGCCGAACATCCAGACGCTCGAGACCACCGTCAACTATGGCAAGTTCGTGGTCGAGCCGCTGGATCGCGGATTCGGGGTGACCCTGGGCAACTCCCTGCGACGGGTGCTGCTGTCGTCGATACCCGGCGCGGCGATCACCTACGTCAAAATCGATAAGGTGCTGCACGAGTTTTCGACGATCCCGGGCATTAAAGAAGACACTACCGAACTGCTGCTAAACCTGAAGGATGTCTATGTCAAGGTACACCGTAACGGAAGCGGCGACTCCAGGCATGAACCGAAGACGATTCGCATCGATGTCAAGGGCGAAGGGCGCGTCACGGGCGCAGATGTTCAATGTCCCGAAGACATCGAAATCGTCAATCCTGAAGTCTATATCGCGACGATTTCCGATGAAGATGCAACCCTCTCGATGGAGATGACGATCGAGACGAACAAAGGCTATGTGCTCGCAGACAAGCAGGAGCGGCGCAGTCTTGCAGGTATCGGCGTCATTCCAATGGGAGCGGCGTTCACTCCGGTTCGTAAAGTCAACTATACCGTCGAATCGACCCGTGTTCTTTCCAACACGAACTTCGAACGACTGGTACTGGAAGTGTATACGAACGGCACGATCACGCCGGAAGCGGCGATCAGTGAAGCCGCCAAGATACTCAGCCAGTACTTCGGCATGTTCTCCGGTTTCCAGAGCGGGCTGATCAGCCTGCCGCAGGGCGATGGCGAACGCATGATCGAAGGCGGCAGTGATGTACCTTATGTGCGAATCGAAGAGCTGGACTTTTCTGTTCGTACCTATAACTGCCTGAAGAAAGCTGCCATTCTGACGATAGCCGATCTGGTGACCTATACCGAAGCGGACCTGATGCAGATTCGCAACTTCGGTAAGAAGTCGCTGACCGAAGTTCGCGAGAAGCTGGGTATGCTCAATCTCTCGCTCAAGGGCGGAACGACCGTCATAATCGATGACGATGAGCTCGAGAATGAACCGGAACCCGAAGCCGATTAGGAAGTGACCCATCGCGCTGCAAATGATAAGCGATGACGATCCAATAGAACACATCTGGCAACTGTTTCAAGCGGTTTGCTTGAACCAGACTGTCGATTTACAGTTGATAGCGAGGCGAACATCGGTTTGCTTCGTCGGGAAGGATAAAGATCATGCGCCACCGTAAGGCGTACCGCAAGTTTGGACTGCCGAGCGACCAGCGCCGCGCGCTGCTGAAAAGCTTGACGCGCAACCTGCTGCTGCACGATCGGATCGTAACGACGGAAACCCGCGCTAAAGAAGTGCGCCCGATCGTCGAAAAACTAGTGACGATCGCTCGCAAGGGCGGAACGGAAGCGACCGTGCCGATGCGCTTGCATACGCGCCGACTTGTGCGCCGCTATATCGACTCGAATATCGACGAGTTCGTACGCGACCCTGATTCACGTGGTCCTAAGGGCGGCGCAAAAATCAAGCGCAACCCTTACTATGTCGTGCCGCGGCTTTTCGAGGTGATCGCACCTCGCTGCATGACCCGTAATGGCGGCTACACCCGTATCACGAAAGTCGGCTTCCGTCGTGGAGACGGCGCACCGCTCGTGTTGCTCGAGTTCGTCGATACCGGTGAGGTTGCTGTCGCGACTGCCGAAGAAGCGCTGGTTCCGACCACTGAGGGACGCCGTCGCCTGTTCGGTCTCGGCAGACGCAAGAAGTAATCGACCTGACGTGCGTTACTTTAGAGCTACTGTCGAATACGATGGCACGGACTTCGCTGGTTTTCAGTGGCAGCACGGGCAACGGACAGTGCAAGGTGTGCTGGAAACGGCGATTGCGAAACGCACCGACCAGACGATACGACTGACGGGGGCGGGACGCACCGATTCCGGAGTTCATGCCTATGGTCAGGTGATTAGCTTCGCGGTGGAGACCAGAATACCTGTCGAAAGTATGAGTCTCGCGCTGAACACGGTATTGCCACGGGACATCAGTGTTCGGAACGTCAGCGAGGTCGATGAGAGTTTCAGCGCACGGTTCTCAGCGTCGTCACGATTGTACTACTATCTGATACTCAATCAGGCGTCTCAATCGCCGCTGCTTCGCCGCTACAGCGCCTTTCAGCCGCTTCCACTCGATGTGGAAGCGATGCAAACAGCAGCAGAGCATCTCATAGGCGAAAGAGATTTCGCTTCGTTTACGAATGTGCTGGACGCAGGAAAGACGACGATGCGTGAGGTTACACGCTGTCGAGTGAGTCTCAGGCAGAACTTCGTAGTTGTACGGATCGAGGCGAATGCTTTCCTCCGTGGCATGGTTCGGACTATCGTTGGTACTCTGATCCAGGTCGGGGCAGGAAAACGTGCGCCCGAGAGCATACATGAAGTGCTGGAAGCAAGAGACAGGCAGAGTGCCGGTCCCTCCGCTCCAGCGCAGGGTCTCTATCTGATGCGCGTTCGCTACGGAATACGAAAACAGTACAATCGCACTGAGCAGTAAAATGAACGTAAAATGGGTGTTTATGATTTGATGTGTAACATGGCGCGACATTCGTCGAGTCAGAGAAGGATAAACGAAGCGAAATGCAGAAAACTACGAAGTCAGCGCGTCCTGAAGACATGGAAGCGCAGCGCGTCTGGTACGTAATGGACGCAACCGACAAACCGCTCGGTCGGCTTGCGGTCGATGCCGCCAAGATTCTGCGCGGCAAACACAAGGCGATCTTCACGCCCCATGTCGACACCGGCGATCATGTGATCATAATAAATGCAGACAAGGTAGCTTTGACCGGTGCAAACAAGCCCGGCGAAAGCGTCTATCATCACACCGGCTGGCCAGGCGCGCTCAAAAGCGTCGAACGCCAGCAGGAACTCGATAAGAAGCCCGAAGAGGCTGTCCGGCGCGTCGTGCGTGGTATGATCCCGCACAACAAGCTCGGCGATGCAATCATTAAAAAACTAAAAGTATATCGTGGCGCCGATCATCCGCACGAGGCGCAGAAGCCCGTCATATTCACCGGCGGCGTTCAGAACAGAGGAGAGTAGGCGTGGCTGACGGAACTCGATTTTATGGAACGGGCAAGCGCAAAAATGCGGTCGCTCGCGTGTGGATTGCGCCGGGAACCGGCACGGTCACGATCAACAACCGCAACGGTGACAAGTACCTCGGACGGGCAGTGCTGACACGCCTCGTGCATCAGCCCTTCGCGGTTACTGAGACCGAAGGTCGTTTCGACGTGATCGCGCACTGCAAAGGCGGCGGCATTTCGGGACAGGCTGGGGCAATTCGCCACGGCATCTCCAAAGCGCTGCTTGAAGTCGATCCCGAACTCCGCCCGCGACTGCGCCGCATCGGTCTATTGACCCGTGACCCGCGTGTCAAAGAGCGAAAGAAGTTTGGTCGCAAGCGCGCCCGACGTGGCTTCCAGTTCAGCAAGCGGTGATGCGTCTCGCGGCAGAAATCTCGACGATTTTCCGCGCACTGTCACTTTTCTTCAGTATCTGCCTCTAATCTACCGATATTAAGGCTGGATGCCACTGTCCGGTATTCAGCCTTAATAGCGTACTTCTCGACTCTAGCTTCTCCACGACGACGCAGCTTCCTATTTCACGCCTTCGCTAAGATCAGCCATACGTGTTTTATCCGGTTTCAGGAGGATACGCGCTTGCTTGAATCGAAATCTTCGTTTGTTTGTATACCTCGATATCGCTCTGCCTGCACTCGCTCCATTTGCGCTTCGGTTCGCTCTGCAATCCTTCTCGCTGTTGCTCTCTCCAGTACTTTGCGCTTGAGTTCTGCTGTCCGCGCAGATCAGACCCTGACTCTGGAATTGCCGCCCTCTCAGGCGGCGAAAGAGATGCAGAGTGCGAATCAGCAGAGCGCTGCGCATACGAATGTAGTTCCGAAGCACAGCAAAGCCTACAGTCAGGGCAGATATCGCCCAAGCGCACCGTCTCGCGGAAGTCTAGCATCGCGCGGGCAGGGAGCTCGCGAGACAGTAATCGGCAAGCTGGGTCAGCTGAATGTGTCTCATGTAATTCGCCGACGCCGCTCCGAAGACAGCCCGAAATTAACCACTGCACCGGCCGGCACCTATCTCGCAATTCAGGAAGATAATGGTGACTGGTATGGTGTTTTGATGGCAGATGGCTCTACCGGCTGGCTTCCGAAACAGGCAGTGCATGTTCTGGAATATCAGGTGGTTTCGGAAGGCCGCCCATCCTACACGCCCAACCTGACTTCGCGAGGCGATGGAACGCTGCCATCTGGAATGGATGACATCTATCCGTATAGCAACACTCCCTATTTCAATGGTGATCCCAACACACTCCTTGCCGAGGCGTATCGCTATTTAGGGGTACCGTATGTCTGGGGTGGCAATACTGAGAACGGCATCGACTGCTCGGGTTTTGTGAAAAATGTCTTCAGCGTGTGCGGTTATGCCTCACTGCCCCGCCTCGGCTCCGACCAGATGGCGTACGGTGTACCGGTTCCCGTCGATCAACTGCAGCCCGGTGACCGACTCTATTTCGGCAAGCGCACCGAGCGAGTAGGGATCAAACATACGGCGATCTATGTTGGTAATGGCTACTTCATTCATGCGTCCTCGGGCAAGCATCAGGTGGTTGTCAGTCGCCTGAGTGAGAGCTACTACACACGGAACTTCGTCTGCGCGCGACGCTAATTGCTGCCAGTTCTGAAGGGAAATAGGAATGCGCCCATCTCGATATTATCGAGGAGAGCGCATTTTCTTATCAGCATATGTTCACGAATATCACGGAGGTTCAGTTTAATCTGAACGAGTGGCGAGTGGGTCCGCTTCTGGTATCGGAGAGACCGTGGCCGCTGTCTCGGGAATATCGCGGCGCGAATCGCGCTCGTGGTCGGAAGCAGACTGCATTTCTGCACGTCCGTCGGCGTTCGTCGTATTGACGGTACGCTGCAACTCCGGGCTTTGTATCGCTGTGCTGTACGATTGCGCTGTCGTCGAGTCATAGGCACGGGGAGGCGCCGGTATCGGAGCATGGCGCTCGGCATAACCTGGGGCGACATGCGACGGCATGTTGATGCCGCCATAGGATACAGCGCCAGAGTGCAAAATATCTCGAACTTTCTCCTCATCACCTGCATGAGCAGAAACAGCGATCATTACGCCCCCTTCTTCAAGACCGCGCTCATAATACGGCACGATCTCGTTCGGCACACACGACTCGAGAAGCCATTCCGTCAGATTCTCGCTGCCACCCTCCGCTGAAGGCTCCATCAATTCGGCTGCTGCAGGACCCGCTGCAATCAGACCGCTGCCGGTGTGTACTACTGTGCCGAGTGACAGTAAACCCGCGAGCGTCGTGCCCGAAACGCCGGTCGAGTGTGCCTGATCGGAAATACTCTGGTCGTTGCCAAGCGTGGATGATGACTCGGCTGCCTTGCTTTTCATAACAATCGAAACATCATTTTGCCCGTATCCGATGTTCTTGATTTGGGAAGCGGCATTTTCTGCGGCTGCTTCATTGTCGAACAATGCTGTCATAATTTCTGTCAAGGTATCTACTCCATCACGATCGTCCCATCGACTGCTCCGTAATTCATACTGCTTATGGCTTGTTCATGTCCATATTCGACGCATCATATCATTTCAGTATATCATTCAGCGCGAATTTCATCAAGGCATCTCTGAACCGAGCAATAGAATCGTCAGATCAAAATTGACTGAAAGGAAAAGAAAATGACAGGCGAGAACACCACATCGGCTGTGGGCGGATTGACCTCGGCGCAACGGTTTCATTTCGATGTCTATGGCTACGTACTGTTGGAAAACGCTCTTACGTCAGACGAAGTAGATGCGATGAAAGCGGCCCTATACCGTTTGCGCGCCGACGATAACCGATCTACAAAGCGCGTTTATCACAGTTGGACAGGGACTCATGCCATCAAAATGGGAAATCTTGTCGCCTGTGATCCGGCGCTGCTTCACTTTGCGACGCATCCGAAACTGATCCCATGCATCGAAGAAGTCGTCGGTGGCACAGTCCGCCTCGAAGAATCGGAAGCAATCATCAACAGTCGAAATCCATCCCTTGATTTGGCAGCGTTGCACGTCAGCAATGCGCAAGGAATATTACCGACTGGATTTCACACTGGTACGCGACATGGATGGGGGACATGGCTCCAGAAGGAGAAGTTCCATTGTCTTTTCGTCAAGACGCTGGCATACCTGACCGATGTCGGACCAGGCGATGGCGGGACCGCGGTTATTCCTGGTAGTCATAAAATGGGTTGGGACGAGCAGGAGATGATCGCGGCGGCAGTGAAGGATCCGGGCAATTTAATTCGCCAGATCGAAGCTCCAGCGGGTTCGGTACTGCTTTTCGGCGAGTCACTAATTCATTCTACGACAGAAATTCTAACCGAAAACGAGCGTGTGATTCTCGTCTCTGGCTACACGCCTCCGATGCTCAGGGAATGGCCTGGAAACGAGCCTGATTCGGCGTTTGCCGCGGCATTGCCGGATCGTGAACGAAATATCATTACGGGTGAGGAGAGTTGGAACTGGAAGAGGAGGTAAGCAGCATCTACAGTTGAATGAGGGTAAGGCAGCGTATTGTGGGTTATGGTCAGAACAGACCAGTGATTTGTCCGTTATCGTCGACATCGATGTTTTCAGCAGCAGGAACTTCTGGCAGACCCGGCATCGTCATTATGTCGCCTGCGAGCGCGACCACGAAGCCTGCCCCAGCTGAGGGAGTAAGCGAGCGGATATGAATCGTGAAGTCCGTCGGCGCCCCGCCCGCTTTCGGATCGTCGCTAAACGAGTACTGCGTTTTAGCGATGCAGACACGCAAATTTCCAAGACCATGCGTCTCTAGCCAATGCATCTGAGCCGTTGATTCGGGCGAGAGCGTAATGCCGTTGGCGCCGTACACTCGGGTTGCTACGGCATTCAGTTTATCGAGTATCGGGTCATCCTCGGCATAATTCGGTGCAAAACTGGCGCCCTCATCCAGCGCCGCGAGTATTGCCTTCCCCAGCTCTTCGCCACCTGCACCACCGCCACTCCAGACGTCACATACTGCTGCTCGCCAACCCTGAGCGGCGCAGTGCTCAAGAACAGTCTGTGTCTCCTCTGCGCTGTCGCCACTAAAGTGGTTGATCGCGACGACGTACGGCACCCCCATCTGTGCGACATTACGGGTGTGCCGGTCGAGGTTCGTAAATCCTCGCTTGACCGCAGCAACATTCTCGCCGGACAGACGTTTTTTACTGACCCCGCCATGCATCTTCAACGCACGAATTGTTACGACTAGGACCACACAATCGGGCGGCAGATCCGCGATTGGCGCCACGATGTCACAGTATTTCTCAAACCCGAGATCGGATCCGAATCCCGCTTCCGTCACCACTATCTCGCCGAGTTTACGCGCAGCGCGAGTCGCCAGGACGCTGCTGCAGCCATGCGCGATGTTGCCGAAAGGTCCACCGTGTACGAAAGCAGGCGTGCCTTCCAGTGTCTGAACGAGGTTGGGTTTGAGAGCATCCCGTAGGATCGCCGTCATCGCCCCATGCGCCTTGAGCTGCACCGCCGTAACGGGCTCATTCCTACGATTACGGGCAACTATAATTCTACCCAGCCGCTCTTTCAGTTCGATGAGCGAACTGCTCAAACACAGGATCGCCATCACTTCGGAAGCGACGGTGATAGAGAAACTACTTTCGCGCGGTACGCCGTTGGTTCGTCCGCCGAGACCGAGTACCAGGTGCCGCAGAGCGCGATCGTTCATATCCAGGACGCGTGGGAAGGTGATCGTGCGGGGGTCGATGTCGAGGGCGTTGCCTTGCTGGAGGTGGTTATCGAGCATCGCGGCAAGCAGATTATGCGCTGAGGTGATCGCGTGCATATCCCCGGTGAAGTGAAGGTTGATGTCCTCCATCGGAAGTACCTGGGCATGTCCACCGCCAGCTGCTCCGCCTTTCACGCCGAAGACGGGACCCATAGAAGGCTCGCGGGTCGCCGAAATCGCTCTCTTGCCGAGCTTGCAGAGTGCCTGCGCCAGCCCGATCGTGACAGTAGTTTTTCCTTCGCCAGCGGGTGTCGGCGTGATTGCGGTGACGAGTACGATTTTGCCATCGGGGATAGTTTTATCGGTGAGAAGTCGATTGAGGACTGAATAGGAGAGCTTGGCTTTGTATGCGCCGTAGAGTTCGAGGTCGTCCGCGTTCAGACCCGCCTCAGTGGCAACAGCGGTGATCGGTCGGAGCGTCGCGGCTTGTGCGATAGCGAGATCGGAATTCTCGTTCAACAATAATGCCCCCAACAAACGCACGAACAAATGTGGCTTTTGGAACAGGAAATAATTGGAAGATTCACTTTTGCAAACGCCACTTTCCGTCGACTGCTACGATGAGCAGTAGCAATATGCCTAAAAATATACACCAGTTGTGATTGATGAAGCCGTATAATGTTCGCTCGATACCGAGTATCAGTGAGAAATATGTGGTTCCAACTATCAATCGCGATTTTGTTGATGTGTCTTTTCGTGCCGCCATTTTAATTTTCGTGATGCCGTTCAACAAACAAAGTAGCTAATCCGAAGCTACTCGATCGCGGATTATGGCGGCGAGCATCGGGGCAGTACGGTCGAAATCCGAATCGCCACGAACGATCAGGTCGGCAAAAACTCGCGATGGTTCGATATAGGCGTTGTGTCCGATGCGGGCGCATTCGCGATAGTAGGCTGCGATCCAGGCTGGATCTGTGCTGCCCCGCGTACCGTTCAT